>JAJRWM010000214.1 GCA_024276815.1 bacterium | reverse complement strand
TGGATCAAATCGGACCCTTTACCAAGGATGTCACCGACTGCGCCCTTTTATTAAACACAATCTGTGGATATGATAACAGGGATTCCACCTCGCTGGACCACGAGGTCCCGGACTTTACCGCTTCCCTGACTGGAGATGTCAAGGGCCTGAAAATCGGACTGCCCGGAGAATTCATGGGTGCGGGACTGGACCCTGAGATTAAAGCGGCGGTGGAAAAGGCTCTCCTCGATCTGGAAAAACAGGGCGCGGAAATTGTCGAGATCAGCTTGCCGCACACGGAACACGCGGTCGCGGTCTATTATATTCTCGCCCCGGCTGAAGCCAGCGCCAACCTGGCCCGCTATGACGGCGTTCGTTACGGTTACCGGGAGTCGGCGGATAACCTGCTCGACATGTATGAAAAAAGCAGGGATCACGGTTTCGGCCCGGAAGTCAAGAGAAGGATCATGCTGGGCACCTACGTTTTAAGCTCGGGCTATTATGACGCCTATTATTTAAAAGCGCAAAAAGTGAGAACCCTGATCAAGCATGATTATGACGTTGCCTTCAAGGATGTGGACGTGATTTGCGGGCCCACGTCGCCGGTTCCGGCTTTCAAGATCGGGGAAAAAACATCCGATCCTTTGCAAATGTATCTTTGCGATATCTATACCCTGCCCGCCAACCTGGCCGGCTATCCGGCGATTTCAGTCCCCTGTGGTTTTACCCGGAGCAACCTGCCGATAGGTTTGCAGTTTATCGGCAAAGCGCTTGATGAGGCGACCCTGATAAAAACGGCCTTTAGCTATGAGCAAAGCGCGACTTTCCAACAAAGGTCGTTTCCCTTTGAGAAATAATACTCTTTAAAGGATATTAACCGGCAACCGATATATAATAATATCTGCCTTACATTGTTCCCCAGAGAAGGGAAGTGAGGAAAATGCTGGTTATTACCGGTTCGGCAATGAGTAAAAATACACCTGTTCAGTGTTTAGACTGCAACGCTCCGGATAATTGTGAAAATTGTGGTGTGGCAGCGAAAAAACAGGACTGAAAAAAACTGGCTCAGTGTCGCTGACAGATGAAAAAACCTAAATTAAACGAAGTTTTTATACTCTTGGCGTTAGCGCTTATGCCGCTGGTTTTCTGGAGCGGCAGCAGTAACAAATTTGGTCAGGTAAAACTGTATTTTTCCGGATTTATCACCGCCGTATATTTAATTATAAAGATCAAAGATATTGTCCGTGACAATTGGAACCTCAAAATAACGCCGATAGGCTTAACGGTAATCGGCTCCTTCGCCTTAGCCTGTTTATCCATGTTGTGGGCTGTTAATCCCATCTTCAGCGCGAAATCGATCCTGGTGTTTCTGGTCTTTGTCGTCATTTACCTGGTTAGCTGTTCGGCATCTCTGTCATGGCCCCGAATCTTCAACGGTATATTAATATGCGCTTCTGTTATCAGTGCTTTTGGTATCTGGCAGACCCTTTATCCGGTGATCAGCGAAAACAAACCGTTATATTACCCTGTCTCAACGCTTGGCAATCCCAATTTTACCGCCGAATTTATTTTACCAGTCTTCATGTTGACTATAGTCAATATCGCCAATGCCGGTTCCCGGCGGCAAAAAAGCTGGCAAGCCTTTTGCGGCTTGTTGTTCCTGGCAACTATTTTAATCAGCCGCAGCAGCGCGGCCTTTGTCGCTATGGTCATTGGCCTGGCATATCTTCTTTCCATCTGGCTGAAAACTTGTTGGACAAGGTGGTCAAGGCGGCGAAAAGTCGTCTCCCTGATCATAGTCAGCATGGCGGTTATTACCATGGCGGCTGTTTTAAGCCAAACGAAAGTAGGCCGCTTTAACCTGCAAAATTTCTCCTGGAAAAACCGCAACACCCTGTTCCGTTATTATGCCTATGGCTCGACCATGCAGATGTTCCGGGATAATGTTGCCGGCGGCGTCGGTTTCAATAATTTTGAGTTTATCTATCCGAAGTACCGCAAACAGGCTGAAATTGACCTCAGCGGCCCTGAGGTTGTGACCAGGAAAGCTCACAATGAGCTTTTACAGTGGAGTGCGGAAACGGGGATTGTGGGAATGACGCTGGCGGTTTGTCTGATTTTCCTGCTGGGTAAAGCGATAATAAGAACCTCCTCGTTTAACGCTCAGGTAAACGGTTCACTGGATTTGGCGAGTTTGGGGTTTAGCGCCGGGATTATTGTCGCTGTGGTTCAATCACTATTTGGTTTCAACCTGCATAACCCGGCGTCAGGAGCCTTGTTTTTCTTTATGCTGGGACAAATATCCAAAAGAACGGAAGACGAACTGTTTCTTGTTAACAATCCCTTTTTCCGTTCTCCGGAATATCTGAAATTAGCGTTCGGCGTTGTTCTTTTTATAATTGCGGGCGTCGGGCTGTTTGTCAATATGCGACTGGCTATGGCTGATTATCATTTAAGGAGAGGGGCTACGCTGGAAGAATCGGTAAGGGGAAGCGTTCCCAGGGCCGGGCTTGCCGGTTTAAGCGACTACCGGAAGGCTTATGAGTTAAATCCTTATTCTGTCGAGGTAAGTTTTCAATACGCCCGCGCCCTGACGGAGAAAAACCGTATTGAGGAAGGCATCGGAATTTATCGGCGGCTGTTAGCGACAGCGCCCTATTACCTGCCGGCTTTGAATAATCTTGGTATCAGCGATGGAATGCGGCGGAGATGGCGGGAAACGGAAGAAATTCTGCTTCAAGTAAATGAACTGGATCGTAAGAACTTGCAGGCGCTGACCAACCTGGCGAATCTTTACCAGCAGACCGCGAGATATGATGAGGCGATAAAAATACTAACCAGAATTTTATCGTTTAAACCTGGGCACCGGCTGTCGAGATATAATCTGAGCGCGCTGTTGGAAAAGACAAACCAGGTGGACAAGGCGATTATCGCCTGGGAAGAATATGAAAAACTGAGCCGAACGGAAACGGAGCGCGGAAAAATCAGAGCGCATATAGACGAACTGCGGAGCCGAATCGCCAAGACGAACAAAAATACAGACACAGACTGAGGGAGAATATTGATCAGATTGCGAAAACACATTAAATGTCCCAGGTGCGGTTTCCCGGTTTCCTCCTATACTTCGCCGATTCCCACCGTAGACATCCTGATTGAAAATGAGAGTCGGTTGGTATTGATAAAACGGAAAAATCCCCCTGTGGGCTGGGCGCTTCCCGGTGGATTTGTTGATTATGGCGAGAGCCTTGAAAGCGCGGCGGTGAGAGAGGCTGAAGAAGAGACCAGCCTGAAGGTTGAGTTGAAAAAACAATTGGGAACCTATTCGGATCCCGGGCGGGATCGGCGCCAACATACAATAACGACGGTTTTTTTAGCCGGAATTATCAGTGGGACTATCGAAGGAAAAGACGACGCATTGGAAGCTGTTTTTTTCGCTTACGACAAGCTGCCTGAGCCAATTGTGTTTGATCATAAAAAAATTATTAACGATTATCTTAAGATACGCGAGCCTTAAGGGCTTCAGAAAGCTGACCGCGTAGCATCAGGCGCGCCCGGTGCAGACGCGATTTGACGGCGGAGACCGAAAGAGACGTAATATCCGAGACCTCTTGCGTGGTATACCCCTCGACATCTCTCAAAACAAAAACCGCTCTGTTTTGCTGGGGCAGGTCCAGGATAGCTTTTTCCAGGATAGCGGAAAGCTCTTTAGTGAGCAGATTATCTTCAGGAGAGACTGACCAGTCATGGAGATGATTGGTGTTCACCTGTATTTTTTCAAAAACCCCATCCTGAATATCGATGCTGTTATAATTATGTTTAGGACGGTATTTGAGTTTGGCCAGACACAGGTTATAGGCAATGCGGTAAAGCCAGGTTGAGAATTTGGCTTCACTGCGAAAGTTTTTAATGGACTTGAAGGCGTTTAAAAAGGTTTCCTGCAGAACATCTTCGGCGTCTTCAGCGTTGTTCAGCAGGCGGTAGGCCAGGTTAAAGACCATGTTTTCATACAGACTGACTAACTTTGAGAATGCCTCAAAATCATGTTGCTGACTTCGGAGGATCAATGTTTTTTCTTCGTTCATTGTTGCCCTCCCTGGTTAGAACGGAACAAAGCACAAAATAAATTTAGCATGAATTAAAAATAATGTCACCTCTTTTTTTCAGAGGAGTATCATCTGGAATTAAATAATAATATGACAGTATGGTAAATATGATAGCAATAATGGCAGTAACTAGCTAATATTCATTTAAAAGCAGCGAAAAACAGGAAACCTGAGGCCGCAGACGCTACGATGCTATTGCAATATTGTAAAAAAGCGATCGCCTGTATCAAGCCAAGCTATAAATTCTGGCAACTGCCGGGAATTAAAGGCACGACGCTAATCATTGCCGGTAGTTGCCTGGCTAACACAGGATACCAAGGCGTAACATTATGTGCCATCTTCATAATAATTATCCTTTTATGTATTTTATTCGCCTCAATAAAAACGAGGTTGAATTATCATAACCCATTGTTATATCTTCTTTTACTAACGCTATCAATTTGTGTGAGCATAATAATCAGCCAGCAAAAAAAAGAAATTT
>JAJRWM010000213.1 GCA_024276815.1 bacterium | reverse complement strand
TTGATCTTCGATCCAGTCCAGTCCGGGATTTTCCGCGAAGACATGTTTGCTTTTAACCTGGCTGCCATGCAGGGCCAGCTCAAGATTCCTGATCCAGTCCGCCATCCGGCCGGCGCCATCCTGGATAGACAAGGCGTTTCTCAGTATCAATTCGTACTGAGCCTGCGCCCAGCTATAGGTACTGCCGTAGTTCCGGCCGATCATAAAGGGCGCCAGATGCAGCCCGGAGATTATTTGTTCTTCGATTGCCTTATGGTTTTCATACCAGCGAATTGCTGACTGTGATGTTGGGCTTAAGTAGACGATTTCCACGTTATCGAGGGTAACGAAATTCTCATCGGGGTTAATATTTTTCAGTCCGCTTCTCAGGTTGCTCATATTTTTTTCAATCCGGTCGCGGTACCCTTGGCTGGTTTCCCCTCTTTCCTTGGTGGGCGGATGGTATTTGACCTGTAGCCGGGGATAGCCGGCGTTATGCATTGACCTGGCCATATCATCGAGCAATTTCTGTTGGATTCTGGTAACAAAGGGTAATGATTGTAAAAGGGAGCGGCCGTAGGGGTTATCGCCATCCGGATCAAGTCCGTAGTAGAAAAAAGTAGCTGGATTCATTTTGATTTCCCGGTCGCCCATGACCTGATAGGGTTCAACCAGCCGGCTTTGTTTATGTCTTCTGAATCTGATGGTGCCGACATCGATTGAGACGAATTTTTCAATGTACTTACGGTCGTTATCCAGCACTATTTCCCCGGCGAAAGCGCCATAGGTGAAGACGGAGAGAAAGAACTGGTTGAGGATACCGCCAAAGCCCGAGTTTTTCTCATGCGGATGTTCATAGATTCTGGCGTCCAGTTGGGCGATAATTTCCTGGGCCTGTTTTTTCTGTTGCCTGGTTCCCTGAAAGAACTCAACTTTAAAGGGTGTATTCGTCAGTCTGGTCCAGGCCCAGATACCGGACGCGATATCAGGGATATGGTCTCTAAGATAGCGATAAAAAGAATGGAAATAAAACGGGAACTCTCCTCTTTGCGGAATAAACCATTCCTCTTCGACCTGGGCGCGGTAATCGGTAGGCAGGGAACGGGGGAAAGTACTAAATTCAGCGACTTCAAGAGTCTCGGTTTTTTTTCGACGTTTAAAAAATAACAAGTCAGCAACCCTCCTTTTGCCATATAATCGACCTAAGGGTATTTCGCGTATTCTTGGGCCATCGCTCTGACAGAATAGATTGTTGAAACATGTGTATCCTGATAGCGTTTTTTGGTTGGCCGCAGAGCGGATATTAAAGAGTTTGGGAAAAGGGTTTGAAACAATATTTGACGTATCCCAATATTGGAGTTCGATCAAATGAAACTCATGTTATAATCAGGATGTAGTTGGATAAAAGGAAGAAGCTGTATGGAGCCATTGTTGATTGTGTTATCATTTTCCCGGTATCCTTTTCGGTTATCGTTTACTGTCAATCACCGGAGCCGGCTGATGAAGAGGTCGGAGCGGTTTAGCCTATGTCAAACAAGCTGATTTCAAGTAATCGCGCGGCTTTTTTTAATTATTTTATTCAAGAGTCTCTGGAGGTTGGCATTGTCCTCGTCGGCACTGAAGTCAAGTCCATCCGGGAGGGCAAAGTGAATCTCAAGGACAGCTATTGTGTGATTGAGCGGGGCGAATTATTCTTAATGAATATGCATATTAGTCCCTATTCTCACGGCAATCAATTCAACCATGATCCGCGGCGTGAGCGCAAGCTGCTAGCCAAGCGTCGGGAAATTAATCGTCTGGCGGCCAAAATCAATGAAAAAGGTTTGGAGTTGATCCCGACTAAGGTGTATCTGAAACAAGGCCGAATTAAAATAGAGGTGGCTTTGGCGAAGGGCAAGAAACTTTATGATAAAAGAGATACTCTCAAAGAAAGATCTGGTAAGCGTGAAATAGAGAGGGCGCTAAAAGGTAATTAGATGCGTAAGTTATTTTCATTAACCGTGATATTGTGTTTACTATCTGTTCTGGGCTGGTCTGAAATGGTCAAGGTCAGCAAGGAGAACGGTCGGATTGAGGAACAGGTCAATATTGAGGTTATCGCTGGCGGGGACTATATTTCTATCAATGATGTTCTCAAAATTGCCGGAGGAGTTAAGTATTGGTATCCGACCACCAATAAAGTGCTTTTAGAGATCAACGGCACGCCTCTTGAATTATACCTGGAGCATGCTAACATCCGCTTGAGAAACTCAATTCAGAAAAAGCTGTCGGCCCCTCCGATGATTTACCGGAGTAAAGTGGTTGTGCCGCTGGACTTTTTAACTAACATAGTTTCTTCTGTTATCGGAAAAAGCATTAACTGGGACCGGGAAAAAAGAATGATTACTGTGGATTCAGTTGAGGCAACCATTCTGAGTGTGCATTATTATACTTATCCTGATCGAACTCGTATTGTTTTTGAGACAGTCAGGGAATATCGTCCCAAAGAAATAAAAGATGACGGCAAGATAACTTATATTTTTAGAGACGCGCGGGTGAATTCGCTGGCGGTCTCCCAGGAGATTTTCGATCGGCGGATTAAAACTATCCTGGCCCGGCAGGTAAAGAATGATGTCAGCATTGAAATTTCCCTGAGCTCGGAAGCGATAACCACCAAGGTTTTATACCTGAGAAATCCCTTTCGGGTGGTAATTGATCTCAATGATGATGAAACCGCGCCTGGGGCGGGTGTTTCAGCGAAAAAGGGAACGCCCCGGCAGTTTAACCATAAAGACGTAAAGCCGCCGCTTATAGTTCCGGTTAAAGAAGAAAGGCCGGTTTCCCCGGTTATTGACATCACCAGGGCGCGTCCTCTTAAAACCATTGTGATCGATCCTGGTCACGGCGGCAAGGATCCCGGGGCGCTTGGTTACAGCGGTCTGAAAGAGAAAACCGTAACCCTTGCGGTGGCCAAGATACTGAAGGATTTAATCGTCTCCCGTCTGGGTTTGCGGGTTATCCTGACTCGCAACGGAGATTATTTTGTGCCCTTGAGGGAGCGCACTGAAATTGCCAACAACAACAGGGCTGATCTGTTTGTCAGCATTCATGTCAACGCCTCCCTGCGTTCGCGGGCCGAAGGTTTCGAGACTTATTATCTGGGCAAAGCCAGCAACGAGGACGCCCGTGTGGTCGCCGCGCTGGAAAACGCCGCCATAAAGTACGAAAAAAATAAAAAAAGTCTATCTGATCTGGATTTTATCCTGTGGGATATGGCTCAAAATGATTTTCGTTCCAACAGTTTTGAGTTCGCCAATTTCATTCAGAAAGAACTGGATTCCAAACTTTCCACTGAGAACCGTCAGGTCAAAACAGCGCCTTTTTATGTTCTCAACGGCGCTTACATGCCGGCTATTCTGGCTGAGTTAGGATTTATCACCAACCGCAAAGAAGAAAAAATGCTCAAAAGCTGGAAACATCAGAAACGCCTTGCTGAAGCTCTTTACAACAGTATTTATACCTATAAACAGCGTCAGGAAAAGCTTCTTGGTTTCGCCAAAAACTGACAAACTTACAATTTGAGGAAATAACGCTTCGCGTTTCCGTATCGTTCGCAATGATTTACCCGCTTTCATTCTGAAAAGTTTCCTGGAGCGTATTACGAATAACAGGTAACGCTTTTTTGTCCTCAGCGCCTAAAGTTTTTAGTGCTTGAACGACGCGCACGGCATGCCTGGAAAGGGGCGGGGGAAAGAAACCTTTTAAGACAAGAGGTTTGCCCCACAAAATTTCCGGGGGAACTCCAAATTCATAAAACACTTGATTGTATGGTGAAATTATTCTAAAATTTTCCTGAGGAGATTGGAAATGAGAGATTTTCCGGAAAAGAGCGAGACCAAGTTAATAGAGGAAGAAGACACGACTGTTATCTGCCCCTTTTGCAAAAGCCGCAATGTTTTCATCATCGGCACCAGCCGCTTTCCTTTCGCTTGTTGTAACTGTAACACTGAAATAACCGAAGCTGATTACTTGAAAGGTTTGTCCAAGCTCTGACACCTCCCACTCCTCTGTGCGACAGGTGGTCTTCTGACGACCGACTGCCGGGGCAAGGGGGGAGGGGGAACCGCTGGCGGCGAGGGGCTGTCTAACGGATCCTCTTGTCTGCGGTCGGTTCAGGGATGAGACCGCGGTGGTTCAAAAACTCTGCGGCGCATTATATCTGGGGTTCGTTGAGCATTTCCCTGATTGCTTCTTCAACTTCCTGGTACTTTATCTCGGTCGTAAAGGCTTTCTTGATTATGCCGGCGCGGTCGGTGATAAAGATCGCGGGCCAGCCTGTGTTGCCGTATAATCGGTATGACTTCCAGCCGTTATCGATAATAACCGGAAACTGCATACTGTAGTTTTTTATGTTGCTTTCAGACTCGCCATTATCGATCTCAAACTGGTAACCCGGGCTTTGACAGGCGATTATTTCCAGCCCTTCGTTTCGATACGTTTTGTAAAACCGGTTAAGTTCGGGTATCAGGCCGATGCTGTCCCAATTTGCCGGCGACCAGAAAAACACCAGATGAACCTTGTTTTTGAGATTGGTTAAAGTTTCCGGCTGGATGTTATCTTTGGAATAGGTAATGAGATAACTTAACTTGGGCGCTGGTTGATTAAGCAAGGCCGAAGCGGGTTTATCAACGCTGAAAACCATACTATTTAAAACTACCGCCGTGATAACAACAGTTACC
>JAJRWM010000212.1 GCA_024276815.1 bacterium | reverse complement strand
TCAGGGAATTCCTTTTTCAGGATCTTGACAAAGACCGGGTTTAACTCAACGGCGATAAAACTGGTCTCAGAGGATATTTTCCGTTTAATCGCCTGAGTGAAGGCTCCTGTCCCCGGTCCGAATTCAACCACCACCTCGGCTTCAGCCAAATCGACCCAACTGGTTATCATTTCCGCCAAGGCCGGCGAACTGGGCGCGACCGCGCCGATAGCCGTGGGATTGCGGAGAAACTGTTTAAGAAAACCAGGCCTGCAATCCTGGTTCTTATTTTGATCTTTTAATTTCAACATGCCGGCTTCCCTGCCTCAAGTTTAATCACGACAGATAACTGTCCCGCGCGATCTCAACCGCTCTCATTTCCATTTGATAGTATTTGCTGCGTTGATCAAAGCCCCTGAATTTATAGTATCTTCTGGGGTCAATATCCCGGCTGTAATCACGGTCGGGGCGAAGAAACTCGTAGACCGCTCCCTTCTTTTTGAGGTTAAACCGGTTGCTGAACAGACGGCAGTATTGGCTGGCGAACATCGGCCTTTCCTCGTTAAGCGCGATAAACTCCGACTGGAACAGGTCAGCCTGACGCGAAAAAGGAATATAGCCTTTTCTTCTCAGGCTCCTTAAGTTCAGCTTGACATCAGGATGAAAGTTGCCGACCATCTTTCTGAACCATTCGTTGATAAAAAGTCTTTGATGAACCACCACCACGTCCGGCCGTTTCCCCTCAACAAACTGACTGTACCATAAAGGGAAAGTGTCCTGAGCGTAGATCGTGAACATCACGCTGTCCTTTTTAATTGATTTTAACATGTTGTTGACGTAATCATAAGTGTAAAAATAATAACGCCGGTTCGCTTTTTGATAGTTGGCTCTCGCCGGCAGGGCCGGCAATATGAGCAGGAGCAGTGAGAAATAAACATATAGTTCCCTGAGCTGCCAGTTTTTTCGCTGGTCCAGCCAGTAAACAAACTCCATCAGACAAAGAAGACCCAGGCCGGTCATAATCGCCAGCAACATGTAAGCCGGCAGATAAAAAGTGCGCAGCAAAAAGGGCAGCAGGCGCGGCGTCACGGGATTAATCAGGTAGACAAAACCAATGGTGTAAAAAATAAACAAAGTGAAAATAAAAATGGCTTTACGGCTTAACCGCCAGGTCAAATAGGCCATACCGATAAAGCTGAACCAAATGACAAAAGCGGTCTGCTGAATGCCGAATCCGAAAAATGATAACTGGCTGATAAGCTTGGCGGTGGTTCTTTCCACCTTGATGGGCGCGTATTGATGCCGGAAAAATACCGCCAGGAAATTACGCTTGGTTTGGGGGTCGCCCCAGTCAATTAACACTTCCCTGGCCGATCTGAGCGGCAATTCCAGGTAAATGGAGATGCCTATGACCGCCAGGGCAACGACCAGCAGGATTATTTTCAGGTCGAGAATCACCCGCCAGTTCCGGTCCAGGACCAGGTAGATAACAGCCGGCAGGATAAAGATAGTGGTGTGGTGGTTGCCGATACTTAAACCCAGAGCGAAGCCCAACAGGTATAAATAGTGGTCATAGCCAGTTTCGTGGTACATCATGGTAAGGTAAATGATGAGAATGAACATCAGCGCGTTAAGAGCGTAAACTTCCGTCAGGATTGACTGTAACCAGTAATCAAGGCTGAAAACGGTGAAAAGGCAGACGCAGATGCCGGTTACCAGCCGCACATAAAAAAATTCCCGCGTCTTGCCAAGGTCCAGGTCCTTGCCCAGCTTCATGTAGACCAGCAACAAAACAACCAAAGCGGCGGCGGAAGCCAGGCTGGAAAACAGGTTGGTTCTCCAGGAGATTGGTCCCAGCGGAACCAGGGTGATTGGTTTCCCCAGTACGGTGAACAGCGGCTGACCTGAGGGGTGCGCGCTGCCCAGGATATAGGGTTCGGTCGCCAGTTCGCCGCCGTCCTCAAAGGTGATAGCCGTCGGCGCGGTAATGATAAAAACATACCAGGCGACGAGAAATACCATCACGGAAGTGAAAGCCAGCCATTGTTTGGGTTCTTTAAGCAGCATTGAGTCTCCTTAAAATACAGGTAATTATGCCAAAATTCCTGATTTTTAACAAGCGGAGATATGTTTTCACCGCCAAGTTACAGGCCTGGGCTAAGTATTATTGTTGGATTGTTTTCCTTTGAACAAAGCAAGATAATCGCGGATGGAAAAATCCTTGCGACCGCTCACTGAACGACCCATGGCCAGGCCCGGGAAACCACAGGCGGCGGTGGCGCAGTTCAGGCAATTGCCGGCGCAGTTAAAGGCCGGTTTGAAACGGAAACCGTCGCGGTTTTTAACATATACCGGGATATCCTGCCCCTCGCAGTTAAGACAACCTCTCATAAACCGGGCGTTTAACCCGACTTCCCGGACCTTTTTAATCTTGCCATTCGCCGTGGGCACCTCCACCACCCGGTTCACTTTCTCAAACTCCATACACAGAGCGAAACTGAACCCCAACCGCTTACTTTCCTTGCTGAGAAACTCAAATATCCTGAGCCGGTAATCCAGTCTTGCCTGAAGGGAATAACCAATTTTTTCCCCGAATAATTCCTCAAAGGGAACCGGCGGTTCCGGGTTTAGCGACCTCAACCGTCTCAAACTGTCAGCCCGGATGTTGAGCGGGATATCCAGTACGCTGGCGACAACATGATCCACCGATAAGCGGGCGGCCCGGGTCAGGATGTTTTTCAGGTCGTCCGGGTTATCCGTCACGAAAGGAATAATGGGATCGATTCTCAACACGGCAAACAGTCCCTGCTGTTTTATCCTTTTTAAATTATCAAACAATTCCGTAGTCGTGGCGGCTCCCCGCCCCCGAACCAGTTTTTTCCGTAAAACTTCATGAGGGGTGAGGATACTCACCTGGGCGAAAGAATGACGCTGCCGGCTCATGGTCCGCAAAACATCCCGGGGGATAACGCCCTTGGTGATTATTTCGATGGGTAGATTGCGTTCCACAAAAACCTGAATCAGCTTCTCGCTTAAGCGGTATTTTTGATTGACCGGCTGAAAAGGATCGCTTACCGGAGAAAGATAACCGCAGGAAGCGGCTGGCAACCGGTCCAGGGTTTTCGCTGTTACCTGGTCGAAATCACGGCAAACGGTCACGATGTTTTGCTCGCGGAATCTCTTGAAATGTCCCCAGCCCAGCGCGTTGGCGTAACAGAACAGACAGTTGAAAGAGCAGCCGTTATATGGATTTAACAAGAGCCGTTCGGCGGTGCATTCCCGCCGGCCGGGCCACCAGCCATGGATCTTTTTCCGGGACTCAACCAGGATATGAGGATGAGGTTTTTTTATGACATTAATAAAAGATTTAATTTCCATAAGCTGTTATTGAGCCGGAATGGAATATTTGAAAATTAGTTCACCCTTGTTTTTAGCGACCAGAGACCAGAAACAAGAGCCGGCAGGGAGACCGCGAAAAGAGTTTTGAAGAGCCAGCCGGGATAAAGTAAAAACCTGGCGAAAACGATTAACGGCAGGAGCATTATCCGGGTGGCGGTTTTGAAAACCGGATGATGAGAGATAAACCCGGCCAGCGGCGGACTGAAGCGGTAATAATTCCTGACAAACCACCTTCCCGGTTGATTAGTCAGTAAATAGCGGTCGCGGAATCGGCACAGGACGCCGACTTCCTTAGCCAGGGGGCTGCCATAAGCCGCCGTGGCGATAAAACAGCGTACCGGCAAGTCTCTTGGCTCCGGCGGTTTGCCTGACGTGGTTGACGCTGAAACGGTGATGGTACCGGAAAATCCGCCCTCATTTTGACTGTCGGTTACCGAAACCGTGCAGGTCCCGTATTGAACAGCGGTGAACAACCCCGCGGCGTCAATTGTGCCTACGCCGTGGTCCGAAGTATCCCAGGCGTAGGGCGCGACGCCTCCCGTGGCGGTAAATTGAACCGTCTCCCCAATATCCAGCCGGGTCGACATGGGCGAAACGGATACCCCGCCCAGAACGGCCGCGATCGAGTATGATACTCCGGCGGGATAACTGCTATAGGGGGTAGAGGAACTTTCAGCCGGCGTCACCCCGGTTTCGCTGAGAACCCGGCAAACGAAATATATCTGGTCATAGGTTCCCCCGCTGCCAAAACCGGTAACACTGAGCGTGCCATCGCCGCTGGCGTTTATTGCCAGTTCGGAGACGTCATAACCGCCGGCCGCTTTTACCGCTACCACGGCCGCGCTCCAGACAATCGCCTTGCCGTTAAACGAGGTTTCGCCATTAAAGCTGAACTGGATTTGCTGAGCCGTTCCTGAGTTCGTGAATTTCAGATAATTAGCGCCTAAATAGTCGGGCAGATTATTGCTGTATGACTTTACCGCCATTTGCCGGGCAACCGGATAGGCCGTTATTTCCTCCTGATACCTGATCTTGTCATCCACGCCGTAGCCCCCGTAATTGGCGCCTTCGTCGTAATCCATCACGGCGTTTTTCGCGCTAAACTCACTAAAAGCGTCGCTCAGGGTTGTCGCCGGCGACCGGTTGCCCAAAAAAGTATTTAAAGCCGCCGCCGCGTTGTCGCCGCTGACGTCAGCCAGGATTTCCCAGATCTCTTTCATGACGTTAACGGCCGGGTATTTCTCCGACAGGTATTTGCCGAAAATCACGTCGCCGTATTCGTGGGAACCGTTAAAATAGGCCAGAGAAGTATGAGGATACATCTACCAGCCGCCGCTGCCCTGTAGATAATTGTAATAGTCGTTCACGTCAGTGAAAATCTCGTCTTCCATCCAGGTGGCGGATAACTCCATGAACCAGCCGGCCTCATCAATATCATAGGTGAACTGGATTACGTGGAAAAACTCGTGGGCGAAAGTAACTTTCATGGCGCCCTTGAATTTACCCTCAGGATCATCATTGGCGGGAAACGCGGAGTAGTCGTCGTTCATCACGATATAGGCCATATCAAGCGGACCGCTCAAGCCGGTGTCGTAGGGGAAGGTCGTGGTGTAACCATAGATATTACTCCCCAGGGTCGGCGCCCCATCGCCGGTGTTGGCGACGTAGACATTGACATAGTAGGTTGAGCTTTGGTCAGGCTCCAGCAACTGCAAGGTCTCAACCTCATGAGCCCAGCAGGTTTCCAGGTAAACTGCCAGATTATCAATATAATCGGGACGGCCGTTGCTGTCATTGTCCTGCCATTCAGTAATAGTGGGGATGGTATTGCCCCATTCAATATTAAAGTTGGTTGTTTGGCAGCTGTTGGGCAGGCTGGACTGGAAAACGCCCTTGTCCCGCCGGTCGGGAGCTTTGGGTATAAGACGGGAATTCCTGAGCAGGTATGGCTCAAGACGCTTCCGGGATCCGGCGCTGAGACCCGGCCACCGGGCTGAAAGCTCCAGCATGATCAGGGTCGCGCATTTTTCGAACCGGACTTTGTCAGCTTTAAAAGAATCAGGCAGACGCTCCGGCGCGACCACCTTTAACACCCGGTAAACCAGGGCCGTTTCCGAATCAATTTCCCCCCGGTTAAAAGCCTGTTTAATCAGGGTGTCAACGTCGCTCGCTTCGAGTCGCGGGCTGACAACAACGCCGATGAAAAACAACGCTAAAAATAAAAATAAAAAAATTCGCCTGGTTTTCATTGATAAGCCCGTTGAGGATTTTGTCACTACTGGAACTTCATCGGCAAAGATTAAATCCGGCTAAAGTTTATCTTGTTATTTTAGTGAACCGGCGGTTTTTCCGCCAGGCCAGGGACAGCGTCAATAAAGAGATGGAAAGCCAGAAAAGTGATTTTATCAGCGCGGCGCCCTCCAGCACGAAAGTCAGTAGCCAGACGATAACAGTGAGGATATATCTTAGCGGTGTTTTCAGAATTGGTCTATCCTGAATAAATTTCGAGATGATAGGACCGTATTCATAATATTTGTGAATAAAACCCCGCCCCGTTTTACTCTTTTTTAAAACCTTGTCACGGAATTTCCTGATCGTGGACAAGCTGTTTTCCAAAGGCGTTTTCCAGGCGATCACCCCCGCCGGGCAAAGCCGGGTGTTGGATGAAGAAGATGAGGATGATGAGGAACCGCCGGAACTGTCGCCGCCGCCGCTACTGCCGGGCGCGTTGACCAGAATGGTTCCCGAAACACCCTCCACGCCGTTGGCGTCTGTCGCCGTTACCGTACAGCCGTTGCCTCCGGCGATCGCCGTCAAGAAGCCGCCGCTACTTATCGTGGCCACATTGGTATCCGAAGTCTGCCAGCTATAGGGCGCTGTTCCGTCCGAAGCCGTAAACTGAAAAGTATCGCCAACATTCAGCACTAATGTACTATTCGGGGAAACTGTTGTTTTGGTAACCGTAATGGTTCCCGAAACACCCTCCACGCCGTTGGCGTCTGTTGCCGTGACGGTAAAGGTGCCGACCGCGACCGCCGTCAACAGGCCGTTGCTGTCGATGGTGGCCACGCCGGTATTTGATGATTCCCAGGCGTAGGGAGCCGCCCCGCCCGAGGCCGTGAACTGCTGGGTCGCGCCCTGGGCTATCGAGGTGACGCCCGGTGAAATAGTAAAGGTAATCGTTACCGTACCCGAAACACCGTAAACGCCGTTGGCGTCGGTTGCGGTCACGACACAAGTTCCGTAATTAACCGCGGTTAACAAGCCGCCGTTGTCGATGGTGGCCACGCCGGTATTTGATGATTCCCAGGTGTAGGGCGCCGTGCCGCCGGAAGCGCTGAACTGTATCGTGTCGCCAATAGAAGCCAGACCCGTAGCCGGGGAGACTGTCGTTGACGTTATGGTTATCGTACCCGAATCACCGCTCAGGGTATTGGCGTCGGTTGCCGTCACGACGCAGGTACCGGTGGCGACCGTGGTTAACAGGCCGCCGCTGTCGATGGTGGCCACGCCGGTATTTGATGATTCCCAGGTGTAGGGCGCCGTGCCGCCGGAAGCGCTGAACTGCTGGCTGATTCCCAGGGGTATCGTCGTTGAAGAGGTCGTGACCGTAATGGTTTCAAGCGAGGCGGAAAAAGTGTAGGGAACGCCGTCGGGATAGCTCGAATATGGCGTGGTGGTATAATCGGGCGGTTCGGGCGGGGGCGGCGTTACTCCGGTTTCGCTTAAGACCCGGCAGATTAAATAGACCTTGTTATAGGTTCCACCCGCGCCAAAGCCGGGGATGGTTTGGGAACCGTCAGCGCTGGAATCAAGCGAGAACTCAAGGATATCATAACCGCCGGCCGCTTTCACCGCTACCGCCGCCACGCTCCAGGTTATAGCATGGCTGTTGAAAGAAGTTTGCCCGTTAAAGTCAATTTTTAAGCTTTTAGCGGCGGCCGAGTTCGTAAAAACAGTGTAATTGGAGCCTAAATAGTCCGGCCGATAACCGCTATATGATTTATTGGTAACCGGGTACGACGTGATGACCGTATCCTGGTAATACATTTTCTCAGTGGAGCCATAGCCGCCGTAGTTGGCGCCTTCGTCGTAATCCATCACGGCGTTTTTTGCGGTAAATTCATTAAAAGCGTCGTTTAAGCTGGACGACGGTGTTTGGGCGAGCAAAAAAGACCCGAGAGCGGCAATCGAATTGTCACCAGACACGTTATCCAGGATCTCCCAAAGCTCCTTCATGATATTCACGCCGGGATATTTCTCTGATAAATACTTGCCAAATATGACGTTGCCGTATTCATGATAACCATTAAAATAAACCAGGGAGGTTTCCGGGTACATCTGCCAGCCGCCGGGAGCGCTGCCGCTGCCCTCGCCAACGAGATAATTAACATAGTCGTTGACTTCATCAAAGATTTTATCTTCCATCCAGGTCGAGCAAAGCTCCATCATCCAGGCGCTCTCGGAACTGTCATAAGCGAACTGAACAGCGTGGAAAAACTCGTGGGCCAGGGTGACCTTCATCGCGCCCAGGAATTTACCCGCCGGATCGTCGTTGTCGCCAAAATCAGTATAATCTTTATTCATGGCGATATAAGCCATGTTGGTCGGGCCGTTCAAGCCGGGATCGTAGGGGAAGGTGGCCGTGTAACCATAGGTGGAAGAGCCAACGCCGGGGGAACTGCCGCCGGTGTCGCCGATATAAACGTTAAATAAATATGTCGCTGACTGGCCGGGAGCTTTTAACTGCAAGGTGTCAATCTCCTCCGACCAGGTAGTCTCAAGATAGACCGCTAAATTATCGATGTAATCAGGACGGCCGTTACCGTTGTTATCCTGCCACTCGGTTATGGCGGGCACGGTATCGCCCCATTCCATATTGAAATTGGTTGTTTGATAACTGTTGGGCAGGCTGGGCTGATAAACGGATTTCCGCCGCAAGTTGGGATCTTTGGGGAGGAAACGGGGCGACATCATTAAATGGGGACTTAAAACATCCCGGGTCGCCCGGCTCAGATTTTCCCAGTTCTTCGTCAGTTCCAGCATAACCTGGGCGCCGCACTTGATAACTTCCTTTTCCGCCATCCGGTAAGCTCCGGGCAAATCGTCGGGAGCCACAACCGCTAAGACCTTATAGGTCAGGGCTGTTTCGTAATCTATTTGCTGTCTGGTCAACGCATTGTTAATTCTGGCGATTACCGTCTCTTCCGATTGCGCGTAAGCCGAAACCGTCAGCAAAACGGCTGCCAGCAAAACCAAAATCACCACTTTGAGTTTCATTCGCTGATACCCGGCTTCCATTACTTGGTTCTCTTGTTAATTACATAATTACTGCCCGGAAGTTTCTTGGCGTATTTTTTTAATTCGGTCGCCAGGGTCGAAATTTCGCCGGTATGACTAAAATCACGGAACTGATTGGTCACGACGCACATGGTAATCGAGATCATCGGGAAACGCACTTTTTTATTCTGGCGGTTTTCCGTTTCAATATATCCTCTTTGCCGGTCTTCCTCGGAATAGAAGGACAGGATGTCCCGGTCAAAAGCCTCGATCACTTCTTCGCAAACCTTTTTTACAACGTCAACCGGGACGATCGCCAGAAAGTCGTCTCCGCCAATGTGCCCCAGGAAGGACTTGCCAAAAGCGTGTTTCTGCACGTGTTTCAGGATCAATGACCCGGTATACTGAAGAACCGAATCCCCGCATTCATAACCGTAATAATCATTAAAAGCCTTGAAATTATCCAGGTCAATGTAACAAACGGCGAATTTCTTCCGGCTTTTAATCTTTTCCTCGACCTTGTGGGCGATGACAATGTTTCCCGGCAGCCTGGTTAAGGGATTGGCCTGCAAACTTTCCTTGGAACGGCGCAGGAGCATTTTTACCCGGGCCAACAGCTCCGAATCATCGAACGGTTTCGTGATATAATCGTCCGCTCCGATGTTCAGACCCCTGATTTTCTCTTCCACCCGACTGCGCACCGTGACCATGATAATTGGTATGTGACGCACCGTGGCGTCGTTCTTCAGCCGGGCGCAGACCTCGTAACCGTCCATCTGATCCATCGAGACATCGAGGATAATCAGGTCCGGCTGAAAGGAATAAGTCTTCGCCAGGCCGTCCTTGCCGCTGTGTCCCATCTCCAGGTGAAACTGACTGGAATCAAAAATATGTTGAAACAATTCCCCGATTGTCGGGTTATCATCAATTACCAGTATTTT
Organism: bacterium; assembly: GCA_024276815.1. Lineage (GTDB taxonomy): Bacteria > JACRDZ01 > JAJRWM01 > JAJRWM01 > JAJRWM01 > JAJRWM01. The sequence continues at coordinate 19,168 of JAJRWM010000212.1, read as the reverse complement.
GATCTTGTCTTTCTTTTCCGCCATAGCCTATGGCTCCATTTCCTCTTTTTTTATTAGAAACTCTAACAACCGGTTCCGATTCAGCTTTTCCAACTGTAAGTAGTATTCACTGGCGGCCAGAAAAGCGTCCGCCGGCGCCAAGCCAATCAGCTCTGTATTCGCGACCGCGACTCCATATCGGGCCGCTTCTCTCCTGATCAGCTCCACGACCCGGTGGACCGGCGTCGCCTGATAATCAGTAAGGTTCAACGATACCTGGACCTGCCCCAGGCTTTTCATCCAGATGCCGATCGCCTTGACGTTCTTAAGTCCGCCGCCGCTTTCCCTCACGGTCCGGGCTATTTTTTTAGCTATCGCCAAATCCTGGCTACGCAAATTGACATTATAAGCGATTAAAATCTTGCGGGCGCCGATTACCGTAGCTCCCAACCCTGGGTTAAGCTCGCCGGGGCCAAAATCCGGCCGCCACACTTTGAGCTTCTCGGACAAGCCCTCATAACCGCCCCGGCGGATGTTTTCCAATCGCTTTCTTTGAGGCTCTCTGGCCGCTTGCTCGTACAGGAAAACAGGCAAGCCGTACCTTTCGCCGACTTCACAACCAACTTCCCCGGCCAGTTCAACGCACTCGGACATAGCCGTCTCTCCCAGGGGCACAAAAGGGCAAACGTCCACCGCCCCAATCCTGGGATGCTCGCCCTGATGCTTTCGCATGTCGATTAAAGACGACGCCAGCCCGTACATCTTCAGGACGGCTTTTTTTAAGGCCTTGGCCCGCCCGACAAAAGTCAGCACGGAACGATGGTGATCCTGGTCCTAAGTGCGGTGGAGAAGCTGGACCCCGGTCGTCGCGCTTACAGCGTCGGCTATGGCGTCTATCACCTTCAAATCCCGCCCCTCGCTGAGGTTGGGCACGCATTCTATTAATCTCATTATGTCCTGCTTGCCGCCTTGTATCTCGATAAAACGATTTCCAAGGTGCGGACAAAACGTTCGTTTTCCTCCTGCCGGCTTATGGTATAACGAATCCATTCCGGGTTGTTAAACGCGTAGCCGCCCCGGACGGTTATGCCTTCGGCCAGCATATCGGCCACCAGTTGTTTACTGTCTGCGCCGATTTCCAGCCAGATGAAATTGGCTTCAGTCGCTGAAAAGTTTAAGCCCATCTCTGTCAGCCGCCGGTATAAATACGTTTTGCCCTGACGATTGGTTTGACGGCTTAACTCAAGATATTCACTGTCATCCAGAACCGCTTCCGCGGCAACCGCCGCCAGTTGGTTTACGTTAAAAGGCTCGCGCACCCGGTTCAGATTATAGATGATTCCCCGGTTGGCCAGGCCATAGCCGATCCGCAAGCCCGCCAGCCCGTACATCTTGGAGAATGTCCTTAAGACGATTATGTTATAACGGTCGAGGTAATCGTTGCCCGGCGGAAAGTCCTCCGCTTCCGCGTAGTCCGCGTAAGCCTCATCCAGAACAACTAAAACGTGTCCGGGAAGCCGATTTAAAAAGGCCTCTAATGATTTTTTGTCGATGTAGGCGCCGGTGGGATTGTTGGGGTTGCAGAGATATAAAAGCCTGGTCCGCCCGCTAACGGCGTTTAAAAACACCTCCAGGTCATATTGGAACTTCAAAAGCGGGGCCGGGACAATCACCCCGCCCTGGATCGCGACGCCTAAACGGTAGGCGCCAAAGGTCGGCTCGCCGATAATAACCTCGTCGCCGGGGTTAACAAAGGTCTGGGCCAGCAGCGTGATAACCTCGTCTGTGCCGTCCCCGATGATAAAGTTCTCCGCCTCGCGTCCCCAGAGCTTTGCCAGTTTCGCCCGCAAGGATTTGTAGCTACCCTCCGGATAGAGGTGGATGTCCGGCAAAAACTCGCGTATTGCCCGCAAGGCTCTTGGAGAAGGTCCCAGCGGAGTTTCGTTAAACGAGGCTCTCAGGATGTCCGAGCGGCCGGTCTGTTCCTCGATTTCTTTTTTTGATTTTCCCGGCAGGTATGGTTTCAGTTTCGCCAGGGCTTTTCTGGGTTCAATACTCATAATGCTAATATGTTATCATTTTCTGAAAAATATTTCCAGCCTGCCTGTGCGTCCGGCAGGGCGGTTAGGGTTCTTTCATAATAAGGGAGAGGGCAAAGCCTGTTCCCTCGTTTTGAATATTCCGCCCTGGTGGAACGGATCGGAAATTAGGGGAAGGGGGAAGCCTGAACGCTACCCGCCGCTCTCCGGTGATTTTGAAGAAGAAGAAAAAATATTAATATTCTGGGCGTCTTTCTGTTGATAATTGACTGGGGCCGATGTCGGGGAAGGTTGTTAACTGGTTGGCGTTACAGGGTATTGAAAAAAATGAAAATAATACTTGACATTGTTTTCTAAATGAGTAAAATAGGCTCTCGCTTGGTTGTTAAAGCGAAGCGAAAGAAAAGAGTCGAGCGGTAAAAAGTACGATAAAAAGTGTTGACACGAGATATCGTCTGTGTTAAACTTGCTGCTCACTTGAGAAATTACGAGACGAACCACTCGGTCGATCTTTGAAAACTGAATAGAGGGTTATACAAAACCAATGACTTCCACATTTTTGATGTGGGTCTATTTTTTGAAAGATTTAAGATTACAAGATTGAAATCTTTCACTTTTGTGGTGTTTTCAGTTGGTCGGGGCTTGCTCTGGCTTTCTGATTACATATTTAAGTGGAGAGTTTGATCCTGGCTCAGAACGAACGCTGGCGGCGTGCTTAACACATGCAAGTCGAACGATAAAGCGGCTTCGGTCGTGATTAAAGTGGCAAACGGGTGAGTATCGCGTGAGCAACCTGCCCTTAAGTTGGGGATACCCCTGGGAAACCAGGACTAATACCGGATGTGGTCAACCTTTCTCCTGATTGGTTGACTAAAGGTGGCTTCGGCTATCGCTTAAGGATGGGCTCGCGTCCCATTAGCTTGTTGGTGGGGTAACGGCCTACCAAGGCTACGATGGGTAGCCGGCCTGAGAGGGTGAACGGCCACACTGGAACTGAGATACGGTCCAGACTCCTACGGGAGGCAGCAGTGGGGAATATTCCGCAATGGACGAAAGTCTGACGGAGCAACGCCGCGTGTGTGATGAAGGTTCTTGGATTGTAAAGCACTGTTGTTAGGGAAGAATGACCCTGGCTCTAATACAGCCAGGGAGTGACGGTACCTAACGAGGAAGCCCCGGCTAACTCCGTGCCAGCAGCCGCGGTAATACGGAGGGGGCAAGCGTTGTTCGGAATCACTGGGCGTAAAGGGCGTGTAGGCGGCCGTGTAAGTCAGATGTGAAATCCCTTGGCTCAACCAAGGAACTGCATTTGAAACTACATAGCTTGAGTTCAGGAGAGGAAAGTGGAATTCCAAGTGTAGCGGTGAAATGCGTAGATATTTGGAAGAACACCGGTGGCGAAGGCGGCTTTCTGGCCTGAAACTGACGCTGAGGCGCGAAAGCTAGGGGAGCAAACAGGATTAGAGACCCTGGTAGTCCTAGCTGTAAACGATGAATACTAGGTGTAGGAGGTATCAACCCCTTCTGTGCCGTAGCTAACGCATTAAGTATTCCGCCTGGGGAGTACGATCGCAAGGTTGAAACTCAAAGGAATTGACGGGGGCCCGCACAAGCGGTGGAGCATGTGGTTTAATTCGATGCAACGCGAAGAACCTTACCGAGGTTTGAAATATACTTGACCGCCTGGGAAACCAGGTTTTCCTTCGGGACAGGTATACAGGTGGTGCATGGCTGTCGTCAGCTCGTGTCGTGAGATGTTTGGTTAAGTCCAGTAACGAGCGCAACCCCTATCCTTAGTTGCCAGCGAGTGATGTCGGGAACTCTAAGGAAACTGCCGGTGATGAACCGGGGGAAGGTGGGGATGACGTCAAGTCCTCATGCCCCTTATACCTCGGGCTACACACGTGCTACAATGGCTGGTACAAAGGGTCGCAAAGCCGCAAGGTTGAGCTAATCCCAAAAAGCCAGTCTCAGTTCGGATTGTAGGCTGCAACCCGCCTACATGAAGTTGGAATCGCTAGTAATCGCGGATCAGCATGCCGCGGTGAATACGTTCCCGGGCTTTGTACACACCGCCCGTCACACCACCCGAATTGGGTGCACCCGAAGTCGCTGTCCTAACCGTTTGGGGGGAGGCGCCTAAGGTGTGCTTGGTAAGGGGGGTGAAGTCGTAACAAGGTAGCCGTATCGGAAGGTGCGGCTGGATCACCTCCTTTCTAAGGAGTTAGCGTATGCTAACAACTAGGTTGATTCATTGGTTGGCCCTCTATTTAGTTTTGAAAGATTGATCGTGCTGGCTGTATATAGGTCGAGGGATTATAAGGCAAGCAATATAAGAAATGAGTTGGGCCTATAGCTCAGCTGGTTAGAGCGCACGCCTGATAAGCGTGAGGTCACTGGTTCAAGTCCAGTTAGGCCCACCAGATAAAGCAGTCTGGGGCTTAATGGGGATGTAGCTCAACTGGGAGAGCACCTGCCTTGCAAGCAGGAGGTCGCCGGTTCGATCCCGGCCATCTCCACCATTAAACAGCAAAGTAATGACAGATAGATTTGGTTGGTCAATACCTGTCAGCTTTTGAGCTTTGGTATCTTGAAAGCTGGCAGGTGGTGATAACCACCGTTGATCTTTGACAATTGAATATTGAATGAAAGTTTTGAGAGAAACTGTTATCGAATATTAGTTTTGAGAGAAACTATTATCCATGAAACAAATAAAAACAATTGAACCGAGTAATCTTTAACGATTATTAGTAATTACCAAGCTAAAGCATTACCTGATTATATGGTCAAGCTATTAAGGGCGTATGGTGGATGCCTTGGTGCTAGCAGACGACGAAGGACGTGTTAAGCTGCGATAAGCCCCGGAGAGTTGCAAATAAACTTTGACCCGGGGATTTCCGAATTGGGAAACCAGAGTAGAGTCATGTCTACTCGCTCATATCTGAATACATAGGGTATGAGCGGTAACCAGGAGAAGTGAAACATCTCAGTAACCTGAGGAAAAGAAAGAAATTCGATTCCCTGAGTAGCGGCGAGCGAAACGGGAAGAGCCTAAACCGGAAACGTGTCAAGCTGACTGGCGTTGCGTTTTCGGTGTTGCGGGATCTAGTTGGACGCTTCCGTTAGAGCGTCGGGAAGTTACAAAGTTAACATTTAGTGGAATGTTTTGGAAAACTCAGCCATAGAGGGTTATAGCCCCGTATGCGAAAAATGTTGACCTTCCTGAATTAGACTCCCAAGTACCGCGGGACACGAGAAATCCTGTGGGAATCCAGGAGGACCATCTCCTAAGGCTAAATACTAGCTAGCAACCGATAGTGGACAAGTACCGTGAGGGAAAGGTGAAAAGAACCCCGGGAGGGGAGTGAAATAGAACCTGAAACCGTATGCCTACAAGCAGTGGGAGGGCTATGCCAGTCTTTGGCTGGAATGCCTGACCGCGTACCTTTTGCATAATGGACCGGCGAGTTATTCTTAATAGCAAGGTTAAACTTTTTAAGGTGGAGCCGCAGCGAAAGCGAGTCTGAATAGGGCGTTGAGTTGTTAGGAGTAGACCCGAAGCTGAGTGATCTATCCATGGCCAGGGTAAAACATGCTTAACCGCATGTGGAGGCCCGAACCAGTTGGCGTTGAAAAGTCATTGGATGAGCTGTGGATAGGGGTGAAAGGCCAATCAAACTCAGTGATAGCTGGTTCTCCCCGAAATAGCTTTAGGGCTAGCCTCATACGTAGCTAAGGGAGGTAGAGCACTGATTGGGCTAGGGGGGCCTACCCGCCTACCCAACCCAGCCAAACTCCGAATGCCCTTAGTGCAAGTATGGGAGTCAGACCATGGGGGAGAAGCTCCATGGTCAAGAGGGAAAGAGCCCAGATCGTCGGCTAAGGTCCCTAATATATGCTTAGTGTTAAAGGTTGTGAGAACGCTCAGACAGTCAGGATGTTGGCTTAGAAGCAGCCATTCATTTAAAGAGTGCGTAATAGCTCACTGACCGAGCGGTCTTGTGCCGATAATGTAAGGGGGCTCAAGCATATAACCGAAGCCGCGAATTTACGTATTTTGATACGTATCTGGTAGGGGAGCGTTCCATGTTAGGTTGAAGATAGACCGTAAGGACTATTGGACGAAATGGAAGTGAGCATGCCGGTATGAGTAACGATAAAACAGGCGAGAAACCTGTTCGCCGTAAACCTAAGGTTTCCTGAGAAAGGGTAATCCTCTCAGGGTAAGTCGGCCCCTAAGCCGAGGCTGAAAAGCGTAGGCGATGGGAAACAGAGTAGAAAATTTCTGTACCACCAGAGTAGTGTTTGAGCGATGGGGTGACGCTGAAGGATAGGTCAGCGCGCAGTTGGTGTCGCGTTTAAGCTGGTAGGGGGGATTTCCAGGCAAATCCGGAGATCCATTCAACCCCGAGAAGTTATGAGGAGCCCTTTAGGGCGAACTGATTGATTCCAGGCAGCCAAGAAAAACCTCTAGTTAATTATTCTGGTGACCGTACCGCAAACCGACACAGGTAGGTGGGGAGAGAATCCCAAGGCGCTCGGTAGAACCCTCGTTAAGGAACTCAGCAAAATTATCCCGTAACTTCGGAAGAAGGGATGCCATCCTGGTGAAAGGACTTGCTCCTGTAGCTATGGATGGTCGCAGTGAAAAGGCTCAAGCGACTGTTTACTAAAAACATAGGTCTCTGCAAAGTCGTAAGACGACGTATAGGGACTGACGCCTGCCCGGTGCCGGAAGGTTAAAAGGAGGTGTTAGCTGACGCTCACGCTGAAGCGAAGCTCTGAATTGAAGCCCCGGTAAACGGCGGCCGTAACTATAACGGTCCTAAGGTAGCGAAATTCCTTGTCGGGTAAGTTCCGACCCGCACGAATGGCGTAACGACTTGAGCGCTGTCTCAACGAGGGACTCGGTGAAATTGTAGTACGTGTGAAGATGCACGTTACCCGCGATAGGACGGAAAGACCCCGTGAACCTTTACTATAACTTAACATTGAATTTTGGTACTGCATGTACAGGATAGGTGGGAGACTATGAACGGTGGGCGCTAGCTTGCCGGGAGTCACCCTTGGAATACCACCCTTGCAGTATCGTGATTCTAACCTCGACCCGTGATCCGGGCCAGGGACAGTGTTTGGAAGGTAGTTTGACTGGGGCGGTCGCCTCATAAAAAGTAACTGAGGCACCCAAAGGTTCCCTCAGCACGGTCGGAAATCGTGCGTTAGAGTGTAATGGCATAAGGGAGCTTGACTGTGAGACCGACAGGTCGAACAGGTGCGAAAGCAGGGCTTAGTGATCCGGTGGTTCCGAATGGAAGGGCCATCGCTCAATGGATAAAAGGTACTCCGGGGATAACAGGCTGATCTCCCCCAAGAGTTCACATCGACGGGGAGGTTTGGCACCTCGATGTCGGCTCGTCGCATCCTGGGGCTGGAGAAGGTCCCAAGGGTTGGTCTGTTCGCCCATTAAAGCGGCACGCGAGCTGGGTTTAGAACGTCGTGAGACAGTTCGGTCCCTATCCATCGTGGGCGTAGGATATTTGAGGGGGGCTGCTCCTAGTACGAGAGGACCGGAGTGGACAGACCTCTGGTGTTCCAGTTGTCACGCCAGTGGCACCGCTGGGTAGCTAAGTCTGGAAAGGATAAACGCTGAAAGCATCTAAGCGTGAAGCCTGCCTCAAGATGAGATATCCCTCTAGCATAAGCTAGCTTAAGACCCCTTGTAGACTACGAGGTTGATAGGTCAGGTGTGTAAGCGCTGCGAGGCGTTAAGCTAACTGATACTAATCGGTCGTGAGGCTTGACCATATTATTAGATTATGTTTTAGCTCAATTGTTTTTAGATCATTCATATTCAATTGTTCAAAGGTTGTTTTAAAGTGAATAAAGTTTTCCTGGTGGCTATAGCGAGGGGGTAACACCCGTTCCCATTCCGAACACGGAAGTAAAGTCCCTCAGCGCCGATGGTACTGCTTTGCGGGAGAGTAGGTCGTTGCCAGGAATTAAATTAGAGAAGAGGTCAAGATTAATTTCTTGGCCTCTTCTTTTTGTTATACATGATTATCGTTAATTTAATTTCATGTTACAATGAAAGAATGAAAATACGTACTATTCTAAGGTTGATTAAAAAAGATGGCTGGTATTTAGTGGCAACGAAAGGAAGTCATCGGCAATTCAAACATCCAATAAAATCGGGTAGAATAACCGTTGCCGGCCATCTTCACGATGATTTAGCGCAGGGTACGTTGAACAGCATTTTGAAACAGGCGAAAATAAAAGATAAAAATGCGTAGGGAGGAAGGAATGCGTCGTTTTTTAGTGGTAATAGAAAAAGCAAATAACAATTATTCTGCTTATTCTCCCGATTTACCTGGGTGTGTGGCGACCGGAGCTACTCGGGAAGAAGTAGAAAAAAATATGCATGAGGCTGTTAAAATGCATATAGCGGGTTTATTAGAGGATAAAGTACCCATTCCCGAATCCCATTCTTTTGCCGAATATGTAGCGGTTTGACAATAGCGAGGGGGTAACACCCGTTCCCATTCCGAACACGGAAGTAAAGTCCCGGGAGCGCTTGATGGTACTGCTTTGCGGGAGAGTAGGTCGTTGCCAGGAAATTATTTAAAAGGCTCATAGGAAGTTTTTCCTATGAGCCTCTTTTTTTAAGCTATAATTTAATCTAGGTTATGAATGTTTTTTTGAAGGATTTTCATATGATGCGTAAAGTTGTGCGAAGGGAAAATCTGCAAAGTTTTTCGGAGATTAAAGCTAATCTCACCTATTGGCTGACGAAAACTCCGGAAGAACGAATAGCGGCCATTGATTATTTAAGGAAACAGCGACATGGATGTTCAGAAAGACTTCAGAGAACTGCTCGGGTTGTTCAACGATTTTAAAGTTGATTATGTTGTCGTGGGCGCCTATGCCCTTGCGTATCATGGGGTTCCCCGGTATACTGGCGATCTGGACATCTTTGTCCGTCCCGACTCGGAGAATGCCCGGCAGATCCTTCTGGCGCTGAATGAATTTGGCTTTGGTGAAGTTGGTCTTACCACTGATGATTTTGTTAAACCTGATAAGCTCGTACAACTCGGAGTAGCCCCGGTTCGCGTTGACCTTATGACCTCACTTACCGGAGTTACTTGGAAGGAAGCCGTTGCCGGCCGGGTAGAAGGGCTCTATGGAGACGTTGTTGTGCACTATCTTGGTAAAAAGGAATTTATCAATAATAAAAAAGCCATAGGGAGAAAAAAGGATCTGGCGGATATAGAAACTCTGGGGGAAGATATATGATTGACATTGGCTTCAATAGCAACATTATGTAGCACGGTGTTAGAGCGTATTTCATTGCGGGAGGTTTGATATAGTACCTATTAATGAAAATATGACGTAGCGCAAATTGATTTAACCGGTTGCGGACGGTCAAGCTAATGTTTCAAGGCATGTTCTGCCTGATCATCCTGTTTGTCCTGCATCTTTCGTCCGGAACCAACTGAAAAACCGGCTCTTGAGCGCTAACCATAATTCCTCAACTCAAAAGACGGGGGCGACGATAATTTTGAGGTTTTCCAGCTTGGCGCCGGTTTCAATTACGATACTGTGGTCCTCAGACCCGGAGTACCAGCCAAACAGGTCCCCAGGCGCCGGCGGCCCGGAATAGGTGTCACGCCCCATCAGATAATATTTACCGCCCTTGGGCAGTTCCAGTTGGAAAAGCCCGTCATTGCCGGTCAGCGGGGAGACATACGCCGGCCTTCCCATTACCTGGCTGGATAAATAGGCGCCGACATAGACCCCGGCCAAGGGCCGTCCTTCTTTATCGACCACCAGTCCGCTAACAATGGTTTGCCCCTCCCGTTCGTCTTTGACACGGTCCTGTTTCACGACACAGGTCAAAGCGGCGTCCAGATATTTACCATCCCTGACAACCAAAGGGTTACCCTCGTAGTAGGCGTAATAATCCCCGGTAACCAGAGGACCGGCCATCTGACCGCTGCGTCGTTTGCGGACCAGCAGGTAATAGGTGCCCTCCGGCAGATCAATGATGAACCGTCCCCGGGCGTCGGTAAACCGCTGGTCAAACCCCAGCCCCTTAAAATTACTGTTGGCATTGAGATAGACCATGACCTGAGCGCCGCTTAAAGGTTTTCCGTTAAACAAAACCAGCCCCCTGATGCCGGTCCCATGCGGCATTCCGGGGATCAACAGTCCGGCGTCCGGTGTTTTCTTCTTTACCAGGCTCAAACCGACCCGCCAGACCTGGCCGGGATTTACCAGCAGAGGATTGCCGCCGTAAAAACAATAATATTCATTATCCTCACCCTTGCGGGCGATGAGGTAATAACTACCAGGATTCGCTTTGATTCTGAAGGAGCCGTCAACGCCGGTTTCCTCGGAAACATAGGCGGCTTTATCTTCGAAGTTGTCGCCGGCGTCCCGATAGAGGTAGACAAACGCGCCGCTTAACGGTTCGTTGTTGTAGGTAACTTTACCGCTGATGATTCCCGGCTTGATGATAATTTTAACTTTTTCTTGGGAGGGGATGGACACGACCGACGGCTTTACCGCCGGCCTGGTCGCGCTACAGCCGGCGAACAGGATTAAACAGAAAAAAAGGAGCAGGCGTTGCCCGCTCCTGTTATAAGAGATCATATCTTCCCCTACTTCGTAAGGTCCAGACGGCCAACCAGCATCGGTTCGGTGATTTTAATCTTCTGGCCGGTTTTAACATTTTCCCGGATAACCTCATGACCACTGGGAAAGGTGGCGACTACGTCATAGGTCTTGGCCGAGGAAAGCCCAAAATGAGTGATCAGGCCCGGCATAGCGCAAAACCCGGTGCCGGTCACGACATACCTGATACCTTTGAAAAAGGCCGGCTCCTTGGCGTGTCCCCGCTCATATATTCTCACCGTGCCGCCCACCGCGCTGAGATTGCTTTCGGTGCCGACCAGTTCAACCTGAAGCCAGTTATTGTCGTTTTGCTCATTCCGAAACAAGCGGTTCCTGGTGTTCCAGTTAACCACATAAAGATCCAGATCGCCATCGTTATCAATATCACAGAAGGTGGAAGCCTTGCTGCGGACAGTCTCGCACTTCATTGCCGGGTTGGTTTCAATGATATTTTTGAAGACGCCGTGACCGTCATTTTCGTAAAGCTGATTGGCGACCTTGCAGTCCCCTTCGTACAGGTCCAGATCGCCGTCATGATCTATATCGGCGAAGGTCGGCCCTTTGCCCCAACCGTCATCGGCCAGGTTGGCTTTAACTGAGTTATCGGTAAAATTACCCTGGCCGTCATTGAGGTAAAATTTGTTCTCCCCGACATAGTTGGAAACAAACAGGTCAAAATCACCGTCATTATCAACGTCGGCGAAACAGGCGCCCAGTCCCCAATTGTCATCAGCGGTTCCGGATTCTTTGGAGATATCGCTGAAGGTGCCGTCCCCGTTGTTGCGGAATAACTTGTTAGGCTCGCCCGCCGGATAACGGCCGTTAACGACATACAGATCCTGGTCGCCATCGTTATCAATGTCGCAGAAGGTGGAACTCCAACTCCAGCTACGGTATTTGACGCCGGCTTCCTCGGAGACATCGCTAAAGGTTTGATCGCCGTTATTTCTATACAGGACGTTGGGCGCGCCTACGCCATAATTGGAACAGTAAATATCCAGGTAACCGTCGTTATCATAGTCGGCCATGGTCGCGCCATAAGTGAATTCCCGACAATCAACGCCGGCCGCTTTGGAAATATCCTTGAAGGTCCCGTCCCCGTTATTCAGGAACAGACGATTGGCCTCAATCTCATAGCGTCCGCCCTTGGGAACATAGAGGTCTATGTAGCCGTCATTATTGATATCGCCAAACACGGACCCCATGCAAAAACCGGTATCGGCGACTCCGGCCCGGTCGGTGATATCAGTGAACTTGCCCTGGCCGTCGTTACGAAACAAGCGGTTGGCGCCGCCCTTGTTGGAGAGATAGAGGTCCAGATCGCCATCGTTATCAATATCAGCCCAGGCCGCTCCCTTCGCGCTTCCGCGGTCGCCAACGCCGGCTTCCATGGTAATGTCAGTAAAGGTCGCGCCAAAAGATGTCAGCGCCGAGATCAGAAACAGTGTAACCAGCGAGAATAAGAACAGCGATCGAACTTTCATTTTTTTTCTCCTTGTCCAATCAATCAGGATTTACTACCCCTCATTTATAGTTAATTATAGCAAAGATTGTTTCATTTACCAAACACGCTGAACAGTGATATCTATGTTTTCCAACCTATCCCCGTTATTGAGCACTACCGCCGAAGGATTAATCGCTCCGCCATCATAACGCCCGTAAAGATCGCCCAGCTTGGGCGGTCCGCCAAAACTGTCCCGGGCGCAGATGTAATAGGTGCCGCCCTTGGGTAAATAGACCACAAACCGACCGTCAGGACCGGTCGCCGCCGAGACGAATTTGGGTCTTTCAGACATCTGGATGTACTTGTAAACGTGAACCCTGACGCCTTTAACCGGTTGGCCTTCACTGTTCAGGATAGTCCCGCTGAGCGTCGTTTCAGTCTTTTCCGTGCCGGGCAGATTGAATAGTTCATTATCGTCGGTTTTTGCTTTACAAACGAGATTGGTTTGCCAGTTTTCCCCGGCCTTGACGGCGAAAGAACCGATTATCTCACTCTTGTAATCACCATTCTTCAAGGGCCCCCAGGGACTGCCGTTGCCCCGGCGGCGGGCTACCAGGTAATACTTGCCGGGCGGCAGGTTGATGGAAAATTTACCTTGAGCGTCAGTGGCCTGACTGGTCGCGAAAGCCGGACCATGCAGGTCGTCGCCTTCGCGATAGATATAGACATACGCTTTTTCCAGGGGCGCGTAAACCTGTCCGGAAATCATGGTGCCGCCGTCCGGGGATTTAATCCGCGTCAAACTGCCGCCGTTTTTCATATTGTAACAACGGGCGCCACAACCGCTGCTTAAAAACAGCGTTACGGCAACCAGCGGGACAAACATCAAATATTTCTTTCGCATTAACCGTTCCTCCAGATAAACTAATGATACATATTGTAAGGGAAGACCATTTCGTTATTCTCATTCAGGTATTTATAACGCTTGCCGGTGATATTGGCCAAAGCGCGGGAACTCCACTCCCGGACGATAAAACGCTGATCGGTAATTGTTTTTTCAATCAAGGGCACCGGCGACGCGTCCCCAATCAAACCCAGGGCGTTGATCGCGTTAATGCGTACCCGCCAGTTGGGGTCCTCGATCATTTCGCTCAGCGGCCCTACTGATTTTACCGAGCCCAGGTAACCAAGAGCGCGGCAGGCTGCTTCCCGTACCCGGTCGTCGGGGTCTTTTAGAGACCGGAGCACCAGTTCCTCGCTACTGGCGACCCCCAGTTCCCCCAGCGAAGTTATCACGTGAACTCTCATAATCGGATCGGGATCGTTGATCCTGGCGATCAGATACGGCACGGCGGGACTGGCGATCATTAAAAGCGAACGCATCGCCGTCTTCCTGACATCCGCCCGCTCGTCGCGGAAAGCTTCAATTAAAGTCGGAATCGCCCGCTCATCCTTGATCTTCCCCAAAGCCCAGACAATAGCGTAACGCCGGGGCGGTTTTTTCTCCAGCGCTTTTAAAAGAGCGGGTACCGCCGCTTTGTTTCCGATGTTGCCGATAATGCCGGCGGCAAACTCCTGGGTCTGATGATCGGGGTTATCCAGGGCTTTAATCAAGAGGGGGAGAGCCGGCGAGCCAATGCTGATTAACTGTTTGGTTGCCGCGTCCCGGGTTTGCCGCGTCCCGGATTTAAGATCGCTTACCAAGCTTTCAATTGCCTGCCGGTCAACTTTATCTTTCGCTAATGCCGGCAACGAACAGGTAATCGCCATGGCTATTACCATGACAGTTAGGGGAAATACTCTTTTCATGTCTACTCCGTAGTCCAGTCAGTGGGATCATCCGCCAGCGGGGAAAACCTGATTCCATTGTACGTCTGATTATTTTTCCCGTCAAATTTTTTATCACGCCAATAATTATGCTCGAATAACACTTGCGAAGGAACAATCTTTCCGGCGATCAACCGGTTGGAAAGATTGTCACGGAAACTGTTCTCTATTACTTTGAGCCTGGTTTGTTCCCCTCTTATTTTCAGCGGCGCCTTATTCTGACGGAAACGACACTGCCTGATAAACGCCCGGCTGTTGTCAACTTCGAGCGCGGTCGCGGCGCGTCTGAAGCGACAGTACTTAAAGATGTTAGGGCCGGAACTGCCCTTCAGCCTGATTCCCAACCAGGAAGAGCCGGGTAAAGGAGACTCGAAATAGATCGGCTCCCCCTTGTCGCCGAGCGCCTGGATACTTCCATATACAATCAAGCGCGCCTGAGGATTCAGACAAACCAGAGCGCTGCCCGGTTTTATTTTAAGGACCGCGTCTTTGGTCACCGTAACGGTATTGAGAATATTGACCCGGTATTCCAGATAGACCGTCCCCCTGATCTCGCCGGCGAGCGCGCTGACCCGGTCATGCGGATAAACATAACTGTTCGCTGAAATAACGAGCAAGGTGAAAATCAGGAAAACGCTGGCAGTAAACTTTACTTTAATTTCCAAGAAGTACCCATAGGAGAATCCTTGATTTCGATTCCCAGTTCCTGGAGCCGGCCGCGGATCAGGTCGGCTGTCGCCCATTCCTTGCTTTTACGGGCCTTGAGCCTGATTTCGAGGATTTCAGCTAAAATATCTTCCGCCAACCGTTTTTCCCCTGCCCATTCCGGCTTTAATTCCGTAAGCAACGAGTTCAGACTGTCCGCCGCGCTGTCCAGTCCTTTTACTTCCCGTCCGCCAAACAAGCCCAGGATTGCGCCGATCTTTTTGATTTCATCCAGGACAGTCCTGAGAACCCAGGCATCGCGCGGCGTGCGGGCACTCTGGCCGGACAGCGTGTTAAGTTCCCGCACCAGGTCAAACACCGCCGCCAGGGCCCGCGCGGTATTGAAATCATCATCCATGGCCGCTTTAAAATCGGTCTGTAATTTTTCAATATTCTTCAAAAAAGGATGGCTCAGATCGATTTTTATCTCCTGATCCGGAACCGCCGCTTCGGCGTTTTCCAGGGCGTTGTAGATCCGGTCCAGGCTTCTCGCGGCGTTTTCCAGGGCGTCGTCGCTGAAATCAATGGGACTGCGGTAATGAGTTGACAACAGGAAGAAGCGGAGGACTTCGGCCGGATATTTTTCCAGCACTTCCCTGATCGTGAAAAAGTTACCCAGGCTCTTCGACATCTTCTCGGTGTTAACCGAAATAAAGCCGTTGTGAACCCAGTAGTTGGCTAAAGGCGCTCCGGTCAACGCCTCGCTCTGGGCGATCTCGTTTTAATGATGGGGGAAGATAAGGTCTTTGCCGCCGCCGTGAATGTCGAAAGTTGCCCCCAAATATTTCATGCTCATCGCCGAGCACTCGATATGCCAGCCGGGCCGCCCCTCGCCCCAGGGACTGTCCCAGGAAGGCTCGCCGGGTTTGGCGCTTTTCCAGAGAGCGAAATCCAGAGGATGCCTTTTTAAAGGGTTGACCTCAAACCTGGTCCCGGCGAGCATCTCTTCAACATTGCGGTTAGACAGTTTGCCATAATGCTGAAAATTATTGACGCTGAAATAGACATCGCCCCCGGCTTCGTAGGCGACACCTTTTTTCTCGAGGCCGGCGACAATCGCGATAATTTCATCGATATGTTCAGTCGCTTTGGGTTCGATGGTGGCTTCCCTGACTCCCAGCGCTTTCATATCCGTCCGATACTCCCCGATATACTTTTCCGCCAGGGCCAAGGCGCTAACCCCGGTTTGTTGCGCCCGCCTGATTATTTTGTCGTCGATATCGGTAAAATTTCGGACGTAAACCACTTCCCGGCCCTGCCGCTCAAGGTATCTCCTCATCACATCGAAGAACACCGCGCCTCTGGCGTGGCCGACATGACAAAGATCATATACCGTGACGCCGCAGACGTACATGGTGACGCGATTGGCTTCCGCCGGCTCAAAATCTTCTTTTTTTCCGCTGAGAGTGTTATATATTTTCTGGCTCATTGATTGTTTTTCAAATTCTCCTTCTTCCAGCATTCCATATGTTTTTCAATTAAATCTATTTCCCTGGCCAACCTCTCCAGCTTTTCAGCCAAGGGGTCAGGCAGATTTGAATGGTCCAGCAGTTTTTGCTTAATCCGCCGGCCCTCCTGTTTAATGATCCGTCCCGGCACGCCGACCACGGTGCAGTTCGGCGGCACCGGTTTGACCACTACCGAGCCGGCGCCGATCTTGGAGTTTTCGCCGATTTCGATGCCGCCCAGGACGATTGAGCCGGCGCTGAGCATAACGTTATTCCTGATGGTCGGATGCCGTTTGCCTTGTTCGCTGCCGGTGCCGCCCAGAACAACGCCCTGGAACATGGTGACATTGTCATGGATCTCCGTGGTCTCGCCAATGACCACCCCCATCCCGTGGTCAATGAAAAAGCCCTTGCCGATTACCGCGCCCGGATGAATCTCAATTCCGGTTAAAAACCGGCTGATATGAGAAATGATTCTGGGGAGCAGGGGGATTTTCAGGACAAATAAAAAATGGGCGATTCGGTGAAAGAAAAGAGCGTGAATACCCGGATAGGTAAGCAGAACCTCAAAAATGTTTTTGGCGGCCGGGTCACGCTCAAAAACCGCTTTAATAGCACTAAACATTTATCTCTACCGCCATTGCTTTGTCTGACATCTTTATTATACAATCTTTTGTCACTGCCAGTTTAAAATATAATTGAGCGGGTTCATCCTCCGCCCGTTATAGACCACTTCATAGTGGCAGTGCGGGCCGGTACTGTAACCGGTGCTGCCCATCAAAGCGATCTGATCGCCGCGTTTGACCAGGTCGCCTTTTTTAACCAGCAGTTTATCATTATGCCCATAGCGGGTAAGATAGCCAAATTCATGCTTGATGACGACCAGCCGGCCGTAACCTTTCTGCCAGCCGGCCAGGATTACCTCGCCGTCAGCGGTAGCGATAACCGGCATGCCGCGGCGGCCGGAAAGATCCACCCCGTTGTGGAAAGCCCTTCTTTTGGAGAAGGGAGAGATACGGTAACCAAAACGGGAAGACAGAAAGACACTTCCCCTGACCGGTTTGATCGAGGGGGTGGACGACAAAAGTTCGCTTTGCTGTTCCAGGAATGATTTCAACTGGATGAAACTTTTTTCCTGTTCAAATACCGTGGCTTCCAGTTCCCGGCTGGTATTTTGCGACCAGTCGGCCAGAGACTCTTCCGGGCTTGTCTCCAAGCCCAGATCCGCCGGTCCACCAAGTCCCACGGCTTCTTCCTCTTCGCTCAGGAGCGTCTCTTGCAGACCGGCCATTTTCATTAAGGATTCATTATAATTATTGAGCCGTCGAACCACCAGGTTAATAGTTCTCAGCCGCACCAGATCATCCAGCGCTTTGTTGTTGATAACCTCAAGGGCCTTGTTCAGATCGCTGTTGGCCGCCCGGTAATAGACGATGTCCTGTTTTTTTTCCTGGTAATCAACCGAGAGCAACAAGGCGGTGGTTAGTAAAGACAGCAACAACAGGCTGAAGAGATGCAGTAACCAGTATGACAAATGATAGGTGGTCATCCTCTGGCGCGGAGTAACCACAATAACCGTCATAGAATTTTGGGCCACCTAGCGATTCTCCCCTTGGTGAGCTTTAAGGAAAGTGGTGATAAACCTATCTATCTCGCCATCCATAACAGCGTTGACATTACCCACTTCGACATTCGTCCGATGATCCTTTACCATCTGGTACGGATGAAAGACATAAGAGCGGATCTGGCTGCCCCAGGCAATCTCTTTTTTTTCACCGCCCAACTTGTTCATTTTGTCTTCCCGTTCTCTCAGTCTAAGCTCGTAAAGCCGGGAGCGCAACACCTTCATGGCTGAATGCCGGTTGCTGTGCTGGGAACGTTCATTCTGGCACTGGACCACGATGCCCGTCGGGATATGGGTTATGCGGATCGCCGAATCGGTGGTGTTAACGTGCTGGCCGCCGGCGCCCGAAGACCGGTAGGTGTCAACCCTTAAGTCGTCTTCGTTAATTTCTATGTCCTCCACGTCGTCAGCCAGTTCCGGAAAAGCGAAAAATGAAGTGAAGGAAGTATGACGACGCTTGTTGGAATCGAAGGGAGAAATACGCACCAGCCGGTGCACACCCCGTTCCGCTTTTAAATAGCCGTAGGCGTATGGTCCGCTGACCTGGACTAGCACTCGTTTCAGGCCGGCTTCGTCTCCCGGCTGATAATCAACGATCTTGGTTTTAAAGCCATGCCGCTCAGCCCAGCGCAGATACATCCGTAGCAGCATGTCGGCCCAGTCCTGGCTTTCGGTGCCGCCGGCCCCGGGATGCAGTTCAAAGTAAGCGTTGTTCTTGTCGTAGTCCCCACTCAGCATCCGTTTGAATTCCAGGGCATCGAGAGCCTTCCTGATTTTTTCAACCTGGGTTTTGACCTCTCCGGCCAGTTCCTCATCTTCCCCGGCCAGTTCCAGCAGCACTTCCAGGTCTTCCGACCAGCGCGTCAGTTCCGTCAGCGGAGCGACCCATTCTTTGAGTTCTTTAGCTTGATTTATGGTTTCCTGAGCGGCCGTTTGATCACTCCAGAAATCCGGCAGGGCCATTTCCTGATCTAATTTATCTAACTCTTTCTTTTTCCCGGCGTAGTCAAAGATACTCCTTCATCTGGAGTATTCCTCTATTCAGGTCCCGTAATTCCTCGGTCCATTCTTTTACCATAATTAACACCAACTCTCAGACTTGTTTTAAATTCGGCTTTCAGCAGAAAGTGAAATTATAATATAGCTTCTGACAAAAAACAACCTGGGGTCCGCGACTTCAGCCAGGACGGCTGGTTGACGGGGAGTGGGGAGTTGTGCTATCGTATGCTTCAATAAATTAATGAAACAAGAAGGGTTGGTTGATGAAAGTTCCCTTTGTCGATCTGAAACGGCAGTACCGGTCCCTCAAGGACGAAATGGATTCCGCGATTATCCGTATAATTGACAACACTTCTTTTATTATGGGTAAAGAAGTCAGCCAGTTTGAAGACGCTTTCGCCAGGGCTTGCGAGGTTAAATACGCTGTCGGCTG
>JAJRWM010000211.1 GCA_024276815.1 bacterium | reverse complement strand
GGGCTTTATCAAAGCGACGATTTTTAAAAAGCAAAGAACCCATGAAATAGTGCGCGGCGGAATTGCCCGGGTATATTTTCAAAGTGTTTTCCAGTAATTTATAAGCCTGTCGATTACGTTCGAGCTTGATCAGACAAACCGCCAGCAACAATCTTGCTTTTAAGTCCCGTGGCTGTAATTTAACTACCGCCCCGAACCGCTCCGCGGCGATTTCGTATTTTCCCTTCTTTAATAATTCGATCCCTTTCTTCATCAGTTCATCTGTTTTCTTCTTATTGCCCGCTCGCCGGACCGCCAGGCTTTTACGACGATTTTTTAAGACTCTCACCCCGGGCTGAGCAAAAGCAACCGCTGACAAAACACTTAAACAGCTTAAAGTAAACAATAAGATAGATATGGTTAACATTTTTTTACGCATGATATTATACCGCCTGTTTACAATTTCACTTTCATCGAACACAAATCACCGCACATGGTGCAGGAGTCTTTTTCACTGCCTTTAAATTTTTGGTGTAATTCCCTGAACCGACAAGGATCAATCGCCAGTTTGTTCTGCATCTCCCAATTCAAATCTTTGCGGAATTTAGCCATACGGTCATCCCAAATCCTCGCTCTGCCCGGATTCCTCACGATGTCAGCGCTGTGCGCGGCGATCCGGGAAGCGATTACCCCGGTTTTAACATCCTCGACCTCCGGTAAACACAGGTGTTCAGCCGGCGTAACATAACACAGGAAATCGGCGCCGTAGCGAGCGGCGATAGCGCCTCCGATAGCCGCCGTTATGTGGTCGTAACCGGGAGCGATATCGGTAACCAGCGGTCCCAGCACATAAAAAGGAGCGTTGTGACAAAGCCTTTTCTGGAGCGTCATATTGGCCTCAATCTGATCCATAGGCATGTGACCGGGACCTTCGACCATGACATCAACATTCTTTTGCCAGGCCCTTTGAGTTAATTCACCCAGCGTTATCAGTTCCGCGATTTGCGCTTTATCGGTGGCGTCAGCCAGGCAGCCAGGCCTCAATCCGTCACCCAGGCTTAAAGTTACCCGGTACTTCAGGCAAATTTCCAGCAAACGGTCAAATTGTGAATAGAGCGGGTTTTCCTGATTGTTAACAGTCATCCACTCAGCGATTAACGCTCCGCCCCGACTGACGATATCGCAGATACGTCCTTCCGTCCTGAGAATATCCAGAGCGTTACGTGTAACCCCGCAGTGAACGGTAACGAAATCAACGCCGCTTTCAGCCTGCTTTTCAATTACCCCGAAGATATCATCAGCGGTTAAATCGTTGCGGCTACCCCGACCGGCCGCCTCGCAAAACGCTTGGTACAGAGGCACCGTACCGACAGCTACCGGAGAAGCGGTCAGGATTTTTTCCCTTATTTCATCCAGAGGCCCCCCGGTGGAAAGGTCCATGACCGCGTCCGCCCCGGCTTCAACAGCGACCCTTAACTTCTCCAGTTCCAGATCGACATCGAGATGCGCCTGCGAAGTGCCGATATTGGCGTTAACCTTGACGGTAAGGCCGGTCCCAATCAAGAGGGGCCTGATTTCGCGTTCCGAGTTTTGCACTATGATAATTTCACGTGCTTTCAACTTTTCAGCCAGGAAAGCGACTTCGACGCCCTCACGTATCGCTAATTGTTTGAGATCAAACTTCATGTTACTCACTGTAGAGATCCAAGATTTTTAAAACTTTATCAACAACCGAGGCCACATTTTCCCCCAAAATACGGCAGACCGGTTCCTTGCCGTTTGAGCCGGTATCATATATCAGATCAGGCGGGCTATCAATGCTTTTCAGCGCTTCCCTGGTGCCCCATTCCAGGGAAAAACCTTCCTTGTCCTGAATAACCAGCGGCTCCTTGTTTCGGTCAAAAGAAGCGATGGTAAAATTAAGGTTATCGGCTATTTTTATTATGGTCTCATTATATTTAATCGCCATGGCCGCCCGCCAGTGGGGAAAGCTACGCATCACGGTCAAAACCACTTTACCCATATGTTGAGAGCCGCCCAGACATGGCGCTCTCAACACTTCAATCTCATCCCCAACCTTGATGATTCTACCTGGTATACCAACAACTTCCTCCAGCCCCTGAGCGCTGTGAAACGCCATCACCAGGTTTGACTGGACTTCAGGAATCAGCCGCCCCATCCGGGCTTGTTTCAAACGGTAAACGCCATCGCTGACCTCTTTGATGGTTTGTCTGAGTTCCTCATCGCGAAACAACTGGAAGAAATGATTGCCAACCGGATAACCATTACCAACGGCGAAGCTGTAATTAATAACCTGGGTGATGTATTTCTTGGCCCGGCCAATCGCTTCGGGCAACTCTTTGTCCAGGGCCAGGTAGGCCGCGATGGCGGCGGAAAAGGTGCAGCCGCTGCCGTGGATACCCTGTTTTTTTAATTTGACCGAACGATACTGACGATATTCGACGCCGTCATAAAACAAATCGGTGATGTGGTCGTCATCGTCAACTTCCGTCCCGGTTATCAAAACATTCTTGGCGCAGCGGCGATAGATCAGCAAGGCGGCCTGTTCCAAGGTGCTTTGATCATAAATCTTGATCCCGGCCAGCGCCTGAGCTTCATCAATGTTTGGGGTCACCACTACAGCCAGCGGGAACAATTCATCAACCATTGTCTCAACCGCTTTGGTCTCCAGTAACAAATGCCCGCTTTTGGAAACCATCACCGGATCGATAACGAGGTTGGTCACCTGGTATTTCAGCAACGCTTTGACAACAGCCTTAATCGTATCGTGGTTAGCCAGCATACCGGTTTTGGCGGCGTTTATTTTTATGTCGGATAATACGGAATTAAACTGCGCTTCGATAAATTCCGGCGGAAGATTGAGAATGCTGTCAACCCGGCGGGTATTCTGGGCCGTTAACGCGGTAAGAACGCTTAGTCCATATGTCTTCAAGGCTTCAAACGTTTTGATATCGGCCTGGATGCCAGCGCCGCCGGAGGAATCTGAACCGGCGATTGTCAGGACTTTACGCATAAACTAAACTTTTTCCCTGGTTTTTAAACGAGCAAGACGAAGTTTCGCGACGACGTTTCCAGCTTCTAGTTCTTCATATATCTTTTTCGCTTCATCAAATCTTCGCAGCTTTTCCAGACAGTCCGCCAGATTAATGCGGATATCGTCTGTGACGAATTGAGGATAGTTGTTTATGAGTTTCTGGTATTCCAGTACGGCGCTTTCATAATCATTACCCATTTGCGCTGCCATCGCGATTCCTCGTTGCGCCAAACCAACCAGGGAATGGTTGGGATATTTCTTGATGAAACGGACAAAGGCACGCTTGGCCTCAGCAAAATTATCCAGGCTATAAAAGGTGTTCCCCATATAAAGCAACGCTATCGGGGTTGAGCTACTCAAAGCGTAATTATTGATTATTTTCTGGAAAACAACCTGGGAATCCAGGTATCCGTTCGGTTCGCCGCTCAACCGGGACTGCTCGTAGAGCGCCAGACCTCTGTCCAGATAATCAATGGCAACCCGGTCAACATGCTTTTTATAAAAAACAGCCGAGGGGATTATGACCACCACGATCAATAATACAGCGGCTGTTATTAAGGTTTTGGCTAAATTGTCGGAGATATAGTACCTGGCTGATTCGATTAAAGACTGAAGTTTGTTTTGTTCGCTGTTTTTTTGCTTGATTTTGTATGACACAATATACCTTTCTGAAATAAATGGAGCGGGTGAAGGGGATCGAACCCTCGGCATCAAGCTTGGGAAGCTTGCGTTCTACCACTGAACTACACCCGCTGACGCGCAAGAAGAAACCCACCCTGTTCCCTGTTAAAATTAACCGAGGCCGGAGCATTAATTTTTTGATTTTTTCGCTAACTCCAACCTGGTGGCAACCTGTTCATAGTCGCTGTTTTCAGCGGCGACACTTTCATACATTTCAATAGCCTGGTCTATATGGCCGTTTTTTTCGTAGGCGATACCCAGTTTGTATTTAAACTTTATTTTATCTTCAACACCAGTCGCCAGCTCTAACCCGTTAGACAACTCTTCGACCGCCAGACTGTAAATACCTTTCTCCAGATAGCAATCACCGAGCATTTCACAGCAACTCGAATAATGCTCCTCATCCTTGGCGGCAATCTGAAACTCGCCGATAGCTTCATCGTAGAGTCCCATATCCTTGAAGGCCAGCCCCAGCTTAAAATGATTATCGTAGTCCTCGTCTTCACCCTCTTCAATGACCCCTGTTTTAAAATCGGCGATGATATCATCGAGAGATTTGCTGTCCAGTTCGCTTTCATGGAACACAGGGGTAACAACCTCCTCATCCATCAATTGATCCAGAATGTTTTCCTCCTGAACAGAGATGGAACGGGTCCCCCCCTCCAGGGCCTGGGCGGATTTTTCAGGCGGTTCCAAGTCTTGATCTTTGATTTTATCCCTGGCCGACATCTTCTCTTTAAGCTGTAGCAATATCTGCTGCGCTTCAACGTTATCAGGATCCAGATCAAGAACCTTTTTACATTCGGCTGCGGCTTTATCGTTAATATGATGATTAAGGAAAATCTTGGCTTGTTCCAATGCTTGCTGTATTTTCTCTGTATCTTCGCCATATTCCTCAACTTCTTCCAGATATTCCAGATCCTCAGTAACTTCCTTTGAGGCGGCAACTTCTTCCGCGGATGGTTTTTCCTCAACGGCGATCTCTTTCTCAGGTTGATCCAACTCAATCTCGCCGGTAGGCTCGACCTTTACTTCGGCAACTTCGGCTTCAGAGGCGGCCAGATCAATTCCCGAGATATCGGTTTCTGACTGAGGCGGGGTGAAGACATCTTCGACGACCAGGGAACCATCTTTCCCGACAGCCGGCCGCAACTCCGCGTCTTCTTCGGATTGCGGGCTTTGCTCCACTACAATAGGCTCAATTTCCGAAGTGACCGAATCTTCATAAGGTTCGAAATCAGCGGTTACCGGCTCCAACTGTTCAATTCCCGCAGGCTCTTCAGTTGTAGCGGCCACGGCTTGCGGCTCAACTTCGTCCGAATCAGCGGAAACAGTCTCCGGCTCTGTCGTTTCCTCCACAATATCTGAAGTCCGTTCTACTTCGAGAGGTTTGATCTCCTCAGTTTTGACATCGGCAACCGGTTCCGCGGCTAAAGATTCCGGTTTCTCAACTTCTTCAATTACTTCTGAAACTTGTTCAATTTCCAGGAGTTCTTCTTCAGATACGCTTTCGGCTTCCCCTGAATCAGCGCTGACCTGCTCGTCATACTCCTCAGGCATATACTCTTCCGCAGCGCTCGCCACATACTCCGAAGACGCCACTTCCTCTTCAGAAACTTCTTCCAGTCCCGTCGGCGTAGCGTCGAACGAACTCAACTGTCCCTGTTTTCTCCGACACCAATTTAACTTTTCATCATTGCCTGTTTCTATATAAATCTTTTCCAGTTGATTCAAAACAGAAATCAGGGAGTCATCAAGTTCAACGGCTCGTTCAAAAGCAACAATAGCTTCCTCTGTCTGCCCAAGCTCCTGATAAACCTCACCCAAGCTGGCCCAGACGCGAACATTCTGATTATCGTTTTCCAGGTATTTACTGAAACTTTTCACAGCTTCTTCGTAATTCCCCAGCCGCTTATGCACCAATCCTAGTTGGTAACACGCTTCCCTGTTAGAGGGCTCCTCAGATATCACATCCTGGTAAATATCTATCGCTTCTTCAAAAATACCCTGCTGAGCTAATTCGTTGGCTTCTTCAAGCAGTAGCTCAACCGATTTAGCTTCAACTTCCTCAACCTGTTTGGGAGCCTCATCTTTTTTCTCGGCAACGGGAACCGGCGCGCCTTCCCGCACATCTTTTCGATAGGAATATTTTTCTAAAACATGTTTATAGACTTTCTCCGCGTCCTCAACCTGACCCAAATTGTGATGATGAAAGGCCAGCTTTTGTCCGGTTGAGACCAACTCATCCTCTTTTTCGTCCTGAGCGTCATAAAACTGAAAATACAGCTTCTGGACTTCCAGGGTGTCGCCCAATATCGTCTCCATATCCCGAGCGTTTTCCCCGGCCTCTTTTATTTTGCCTTCCTCAAGCAAGCTCTCGTTAATTTCACTTACGGTATTGTAAGCGGACTCCGCGTCGCCGGCATAGGCAGCTTTGAATCCCTGCAGGAGCTTGATCCCAGGATTATCAGGATCAAGGCTGACCAGTTTTTCCAGGTTGTTCTCAAACAGATCGCGATCATCAATTCTTACAGCGCATAAGGCCAGCTTTTGCAAGACTTCCGCGCTTTCGAGCAGATTGCAAGCCTCTTTTAATTCGACAACGGCTCCCTGGTAGTCTCCCCGCTCAAAGTAAATTTCGCCTAACTTAATAAAAAACTCAGCGTTTTGCGGGAAAATTTTCTTGCCGCGCATTAATAACTGAACCTGTTTTTCGACCTGGTTCTCATTCTGGTATTTTTCAGCTATTTGCAGGAATTCCGAGACGGCCTCGTTGATAATCCCCTGCTTGGCGAACATTTCAGCCAGCTTGATGCGTATCAATACATTGTTGGGATTGAGTTCCGCTATTTTTCTATAAGCCACCATCGCTTCCTGAGGCATCTTCTCCTTGGTATACATTTCACCAAGTTTCAGATACAGAGCGTTCGCTTCGCCGATTAAACCATTTTGGACATAACAATTGGCGAGTTTCCCGTAGATATCAAAATTATCGGGATAAATCCTCAGCACCTTTTTATAAATAGCGATGGCTTTATTTATCAAGCCCTGTTCGATTAAAATATCCGCCGCTTTCAGGTAAACTTCGAAGGCGTTCGCGTTATCTCCGCGCCCCAGGTAACAATCCCCCAACATATTGAAAACATTAAAATTCTTAGGCTCAATTTCCAGGACCAAGTTATATTTTTCGATAGCTTTATCCCAACGTCCCTGCTGAAAAAACGTGTTGGCGGCTGATATTAACTCGTTTTTCTTTAAAGACATGAAGGCCCTCTCATTGGTTCAACTCCAAGCAGAAGATGATTTTATCATATTTACAATTATTCAAGCAAAATTTTATCCAGCCGAGTGAAAGCGAAAACCACATTTTATTACGTCATCCCCAGCCCCATCAACTAAGACGATGTTTTAAAATAACCAAACTATGCTTCTAACGTAAAAAAGGTACCTTATATTATATTATTAACTCTGATTTTGCAACTCTATACCGCCTGAACGGTTTAGCCTTGACATTTGGAGATTAATATTTATAATCTGTTTTAAACAGCTTTCCGCTGATCTCACGGAGATGGAGTTCCTCCGTAAACCGCCCGCCAAAGGCTGATGACTCCTGTCAAGACAAAATCGCGGGTATTTTTTTGCCTGCCAGTTAAATTAATCGCTATTCAAGAAGGAGTCCGCCGATGTTTTTTCCGCGGTCAGAGGATTTGTTTGTCCCAATTACCCGCTTAGCGCTTTTCACAACGATAATGAACGAACTATTCACCAAATACCGTTTGTCAGGCTGTCCTGGAAATAATGGAGGAGACGTATCGTGTTGATGGGTATTGCCGAGTTGGTACTGGTCGGTCTTATTTTCGACTGGCTTTTCCGCAAAATGAAATTCCCCGGCCTCATCGGGTTGTTGTTTTTAGGGATTCTGGTCGGTCCCTACGTATTCAACCTCTTAAACAATGAAATTCAAATGGTTTCCCACGAATTACGCTTACTGGCCTTAATCGTGATCCTGCTTCGGGCGGGCTTTGAAATGAGCCGGGAATCGCTGGAAAAGGTTGGAGCCAGAGCAGTGTTAATGTCGTTTATTCCCTGCATCTGCGAGATTGCCACGGTTACTTTTACGGCTCCACTGGTCCTGCCGGTAACCCGTCTCGAAGCCGCTATGCTGGGCAGTATTCTGGCCGCGGTCTCCCCGGCGGTGGTTGTGCCCTTGATGATCCAGTTAATCGAGGAAGGACGCGGAGCCCAAAAGGGCATTCCAACCCTGGTCTTGGCCGGGGCTTCAGTTGACGACGCGGTAGCGATCGTCTTGTGTTCTTCCTTCGTCGCTCTTTACACAGGGGAATCCGTGAAGCTGCTATCCAGTCTCATGACCATACCGCTGGCTATCCTGGCCGGAATCGCGGCCGGTTTATTGTTTGGCCTGGCTCTTTATCACGTGTTTAAGAAGTTTAACCCCCGGGCTACCAAGCGAGTCCTGATCATTCTGGGCATCGCGATTCTGCTGCTCAAGTTACAGTCTCATATTGAACTGGTGATCCCCTTTTCGGCCTTGATCTCACTCATGGCGATTGGTTTCATCATCCTGGAAAAAGACGAGCATGTCGCGCACGAAATTTCCTCCAAGCTGGGCAAAATATGGGTCTTCGCCCAGTTGCTCCTGTTTACCCTGGTGGGTGCGAAAGTTAACATACCGGTAGCGGTTAACGCCGGACTGGGCGGAATGTTAGTTATTTTCACTGGTCTTCTGGGTCGTTCCTGCGGCGTTCAGATATGTTTGATCCGAAGCGGGCTGACCGTCAGGGAAAAGATATTTGTCGTGTTTGCCTACCTACCCAAGGCGACAGTACAGGCGGCGATTGGCGGAGTGCCCCTGGCGGCCATGCTGGCGAAGGGTATGAACACCCAGCCGGGAGAGTTAATCCTGGCGGTAGCGGTGCTGAGTATCCTCATCACAGCGCCGATAGGAGCCTATCTGATTTCCTGGTCAGGCCGACGGTTCCTGACAATATCGGCCAGATCCGCTGATGAATCCCCGGCGATGCGAGCCGCCCTTGAAAGTGAATAACAGGCCCACCTGCTTATTGTAATCCCACCGCGAAAACTTTAGATACTTTGTCATCCTTCCCATCGGGCGCGTCCAGCGTGATAGTCAGGACGTTACCCACTCTGGTATATAGTACCTATTAATGAAAATGTGACATAGCGCAAATTGATTTAACCAGGTGTGGACGATCAAGGTAATGTTTTAAGGCATGCTCAACCTGATCATCCAACTCTTCCACATCTTTCGTCCAGAACCAACTGAAAAACT
>JAJRWM010000210.1 GCA_024276815.1 bacterium | reverse complement strand
GCGGTTGCGGACGGCTTAATGAGCATCTTCGCGCGGCATCCCGGCCGGGCACATGGAGCCAAACCGCCTTTTAAGACTCCTAAAAAACAGCTACTGCTCTTCACCGGCAACACTACCTGAAAATTTTGGGGGAACTCCAAAAGGGTATTTAGTTGACTTGAAATTTCAGCTATGCTATTTTCTTACTCATTAAAAGCCAAAGAGGTCTTGATGACTGAAACCCGGATAACTCCTCAGATAATCGCTCAACATGGTTTGACCGAGGAAGAATATCAGAAAATTGAAAAAATCCTGGGACGGGAACCCAGCTTCACCGAATTGGGCATATTCTCGGTGATGTGGTCGGAACATTGTTCCTATAAAACTTCCAAGCCGATCCTGGACCGGTTCCCCACCAAGGCGCCCTGGGTGCTCCAGGGGCCGGGGGAAAACGCCGGGATTGTCGATATCGGCGAAGGGCTGGCGGTGGTGATGAAAGTGGAAAGCCATAACCATCCCAGCGCGATTGAACCTTACCAGGGCGCCGCAACCGGGGTTGGCGGAATCCTGCGGGATATCTTTACCATGGGCGCCCGCCCGATTGCCCTGCTGAACTCGTTGCGCTTCGGGGACCTCAGGGAAGCGCGGACCCGGTACCTTTTTGAGCATATCGTCTCGGGAATCGCCGACTACGGCAACTGTATGGGAGTGCCGACCGTCGGCGGGGAAGTCTATTTTGAGGACTGTTACCGCGATAATCCCTTGGTTAACGCGATGTGCGTCGGCATTATCAAACACGAAAATATCGTTAAGGGGTCAGCCTCGGGAGTTGGCAATCCGGTTATTTACGTCGGTTCAACCACCGGCCTGGACGGGATCCACGGCGCGACCTTCGCTTCCGAGGAACTGAGCGAGGCTTCAGCGGCTAAGCGTCCCAATGTCCAGATTGGCGATCCCTTTACCGAAAAATTACTCCTGGAAGCCAGCCTGGAGCTGATTAAGAAAGGCCTGTTAACCGGCATCCAGGATATGGGCGCGGCGGGACTTACCAGTTCCTCCAGCGAAATGGCCAGCCGGGCCGGGAACGGGATTACCCTGAACCTGGAAAAAGTGCCCCGGCGGGAAGCCGGTATGACCCCCTATGAGATTATGCTGTCCGAATCACAGGAAAGAATGCTGGTGGTCGGCAAGGCCGGCTGCGAGCGGGAAATCGAGGCGATTTTCCGTAAGTGGGATTTGCAGTTCGCTGTTATCGGCGAGGTGACGGATGACGGCGTCTTGCGTATTAAGGAAGGCGACCGGATTTACGCCGAGATCCCGGCCGAAGCTTTGACTGACGGCGCCCCCCAGTATCGGCAAGTCAGCCAGGTCCCGGCTTATCTGGAGGAGCTACACCACTTCGACCCGGAACAAATCCCGCAACCCGCTGATTATAATAAAGTATTAATCGATTTACTGACGTCGCCCAGTATCGCCAGCAAGGAATGGGTCTATGAGCAGTATGACCACCTGGTACGGACTGATACGGTCGTTTTGCCCGGCAGTGACGCCGCTGTCCTGAGGATCAAAGACAGTGAACTGGGCATCGCTTTGACCATTGACGGCAACGCCCGTTATCTTTACCTCGATCCCGGAACCGGCGGCAAGTCGATTATCTGCGAAGCAGCCCGCAACCTGGCGGTCAGCGGCGCC
Organism: bacterium; assembly: GCA_024276815.1. Classification (GTDB taxonomy): domain Bacteria; phylum JACRDZ01; class JAJRWM01; order JAJRWM01; family JAJRWM01; genus JAJRWM01. The sequence goes on along the minus strand of JAJRWM010000210.1, from coordinate 13,808 downwards.
AGGCCGTTAGCGGTTACCGACTGTTTGAATTTTGGCAATCCCCTGAAGCCTGAGGTGTTCTATCAGTTCGAGCGGGCGGTTGACGGTCTGAGCGAAGCCTGCGAAGCGCTTCGGACCCCGGTGATCAGCGGGAACGTGAGTTTTTACAACGAAAGCGCCAATGAAGCGATCTATCCGACGCCGACAATCGGGATGGTCGGCGTACTCGCGGATGTTAGCAAGGCTGTTACCGCCTGGTTTAGACAGGCTGGCGATCTTGTTTACCTGCTGGGGCGGCCGGACTGTCACCTGGGGGGCAGTGAATACCTGAAAACAATTCACGGAAAAGTCGCCGGCGCGCCGCCGCCAGTCGATCTGACAAGCGAGCTGAAATTAATAGAGACCCTGTTGCTGTTAGCCGATAAGCGAATTCTGAATTCCGCTCATGATCTTTCCGACGGCGGACTGGCGGTCGCCCTGGCTGAAAGCTGTGTTATGAATAAAAACAATATCCTGGGAGCTGAAATCTAACTTGATATCAAAACGCGAGCTGACGCCGCGTTGTTTGGAGAAACTAACCAGACGGCGGTTGTGTCTATATCGGCAGGCAACGAAGACGCTTTTCTTGGTGTCGCGGAGGAAAAGGGCCTTCAGGCTCTAAAGTTGGGCAATGTCAGTTCAGACGCTCTGGTTATTAATGATTTGATAAATATAGCCAGCGTAAAAATAAACAGTAAGTGTAGAGAGGCGATCAGTGGCTACTTCAGTCGATAAATTTCACGACGAATGCGGGGTTTTCGGGGTCTATGGCGATGCCAACGCCATGCAGCTGACCTATATGGGACTTTACGCTCTGCAACACCGGGGGCAGGAAAGCGCCGGTATTGTTGTCAGCGACGGGGAAAAGATGATTCCCTTTCGGGGCATGGGGCTGGTCTCCAAGGTCTTTAAGGGTACCCGAGTAGAACGGCTCAATGTTGGGCATCTTTGTATCGGTCATGTCCGTTATTCCACCGCGGGCGCCTCGCTTTTAAAGAACGCTCAACCTTTTGTCGCCGAATATTCCCGCGGTTCAATCGCTATTGCCCATAACGGCAACCTGATTAATTATAACGAACTCTGTACCAGGCTTGAGGATGAAGGTTCAATTTTTCAGTCATCTATGGATACCGAGATCATCCTGCACCTGATGGCCCGTTCCCAAAAACTGAAATTTATTGATACCCTGATTGAGGCCCTGAAACAGGTCAAGGGCGCTTATTCACTTCTTGTAATGCGGCAAAACGCCTTGATCGGCGCCCGCGATCCCAATGGTCTCCGGCCGTTGGTCCTGGGGAAAATAAACAACTCCTATGTCTTAAGCTCCGAGACCTGCGCGCTTGATCTGATTAAGGCGGAATATGTCAGGGATATTGAACCGGGCGAAATAGTCATAATTGATAAAGACGGTCTGCGCTCCATTAAGCCCTGGGAAAAGACCGACAACAATTTTTGTATTTTTGAATATATTTATTTTTCCCGGCCCGACAGCGTGATTAACGGCAAGAGCGTCCACCAGGTGCGCAAGGCTTTTGGCGCTCAACTGGCCAGGGAGGTCAGGATCGAGGCGGATATTGTCATTCCGGTGCCGGACTCGGGTGTCAGCGCGGCTCTTGGTTATTCCCAGGCCTCCGGCATCCCCTTTGACTATGGGTTAATACGTAACCGTTATGTTGGCCGGACCTTTATTCAGCCCATGCAGATCATTCGGGACCTGGGCGTCGAAATCAAGCTGAACCCGGTGCCGGCCGTGCTCGCCGGCAAACGGGTTATTGTTATCGATGATTCACTGGTGCGCGGGACGACCAGCCGTAAAATCGTCGGGTTGCTACGCCATGCCGGAGCGAAGGAAATACATTTCGGTCTCAGCTCTCCTCCCATAGCCCATTCCTGTTTTTTCGGCATAGATACGCCTAACCGTAAGGATCTTATCGCCGCGGACGCGTCTTCGGAACAGATCAGGAAATATCTTCAGGCCGACAGTTTGTCTTATTTAAGCCATGAAGGTATGCTTAAGGCTGTTGACTCAAAGGAAGTCGCTTTCTGTACCGCCTGTTTTAACGTGAATTATCCCCTCAAATTCAATTATAAACAGGCCGATAGCCGTCTTCCCAAAAAAATTATTGATGAAGAACAACTGGAACTGGTTTAGGGCGGATTACGATTCTTCTGCCGAAAACCTGAATCCGCCGACCTGTGACTGCTTGGACGGTAAAGGTAAACCAAGTAACCGGGACCTGTTTTACGATAAATAAAATCCACTATGAGAAGCAAGGCCCTTGTAAGGCAATACTTCGCAGGGTAAACAGTAATGGAAATATTACTCGTTACCGGAATCTTTCCTCCTGACATCGGCGGGCCGGCCACCTATATCCCTAAACTGGCTGACTCCCTGAAGCAAGCCGGCGAGACGGTAAAAGTCGTGACCCTGAGCGATCAGCCGCTTGATGAGGCAAGGGAATATCCTGTCCATTCCGTGTTAAGAAGGAAATGGTCCCAAAAACGCTTTAACGAAGTTGTTCAGGCGATTGTCAGTCATGGCGTCACCGCTGACTTAATCTTCGCCAACGGCTTGTTCGCGGAAGCCCTCCAGGCCAACCGGATCCTGAAAAAGCATCAAATAAACAAGGTGGTCGCTGATTACGCCTGGGAGGTCGCTTCGCGAAAAGGCCTTACCCAGTTGGGTATGGCTGGCTTTAACAAGAAAAACGGCCTGATCTTCAACTTTCTGCGGCGGGCCAGGAACTACCCGGCGGTTCAAGCCAGTTCGGTGATCGTACCCTCTGTTTTTTTGAAAAACATTGTCGCCAACTGGGATTACCAGGTAAAAGAAATTAACGTTATCCCGAATGGTTTCGTCGCTCAGCCTCCGGAGGAAATTAAAATAAGGTTACCCCCCCAATATCTGGTATGCGTTGGCCGGCTGATTCCTTTGAAACAGTTTGATCGCGCGATTAAACTGCTGAAGGTTTTGTCGGCTCAATATCACCTGGTTATTGTTGGCGACGGGCCGTTAAAAAACAAGCTGGCAAATTTGGCTGGCAAGTTGAATTTAAAGGATCGGGTTCATCTTCTTGGCCGTTTGTCAATAAAACAGACCTTGAGCGTTATTAAAAACTCAAGGTTGCTGCTACTTTTAAGCACCAGCGAATCGTTTCCTCATGTCATACTGGAGGCGATGGCCGTTTCGGTTCCCGTCCTGGCTTCTAATACCGGGGCCTTGCCGGAAATTATTTCAAATCAGAAAAGCGGTCTTTTGGTTAACTCAGTAGGTACTGAAACTTTAAAAAACGCTGTTATGTCTGTGCTGGAAGACTCCGCTTTGGTACAGCGGTTGGTTGCCGCCGGGCAAAAGACTGTCGAGCGATATTCCTGGGAACGCTGTTTTGGCGAGACTTACGAGCTGATAAAGAAAACAGCCGGCGAGCTATGAAAATACTTGCTCTCGGGCTTGACCGCAGAATGGCGAAAAACCAAGCTCCGCTTAATGAATCCCAAAACCGGCAAGTTGTCTATGCCGGGAAACTCGACAAACTAACTATCATTTGTAAAACACCAAACGAACCGGCGGAATATACCCGCCATCATTTAACGGAAAACCTGGAGGTTGTTCCCAGCCATTCACGATGGAATTGGCGGTTTCTGTGGGACGCCTGGAACCTGGGCAAGGAAATTCTGAAAGATGAAACCTGTGACCTGATCACGGTTCAGGAACCTTTTTATAGCGGTCCGGTCGGTTATCTTTTGGCGAAGCGTTTTAACGTGCCGCTCAACATTCAGCTTCATTCGGACTTTTTCGATAATCCCTACTGGCTTGCTGAAGACTGGAAGAATAAAATATTAAGTCCTCTGGGAAAATATTTGATAAGGCGAGCCGCTTCTCTGAGAGTGGTGAGCCGGACGATTAAAGATAGATTAATCGATCTGGGCCTGGAAGAAAACCGGATCTTTGTTTGTCCCATAGGTATCAATCTGGAAAACTTTCAATCAGCAAGCGGTATCGAGATCAGGCGAAAATATTTAAAAGACGGGAACGAATTTTTAGTTTTAAGTGTTGGGCGGCTGGTGCCGGCAAAAGATTATGACACTCTCTTAAAGGCCGCTCAACTGGTAAAAGAAATACTCGAAAAGGTTAAGTTTGTCATCGTTGGCGACGGCAAGGAAAGAGACCGGCTCGAAAGAGTGATTAAGGAAAAAAAAATGGAGGATTACGTCGTTTTGACCGGGGCCGTCGGTTATCAAGCCCTCCCCGCTTACTACACCGCTTGCGATGTCTTTTTGCTGACTTCCGTTTTTGAGGGGTTTGGCCGGGTGTTGGTCGAGGCCGGCGCGGCGGCCAAACCGGTGGTTTGTACCCTGACCGCCGGCGCTTCAGAAATTATCCAGGATCAAAAAACCGGTTTGCTAACCGGAATCGGCGACTACCGGAAGTTGGCTGAGCAGATAATCTATTTGTTGAATAATCCCCGGGTGAGAGAAAAAATGGGGCGGCGGGCCCGCGAAAGAGTGAACGAGTTTCATTTTGATAATACGGTCAGGCTGTTAATCGACGGCTGGCGGAGGACGCGTCCCTTATGAAAGTGCTGATGGTGACGCAAAAAGTGGCGCCCGACGATCCCATCCTGGGATTTGTCTGCGAATGGATCAAGGCATTATCCCGGCGGCTGGAAAAGCTGACCGTGGTTACCCTGGAACACCGTGGCGGGGACTGGCCGGCCAATGTTGAGATCTATTCGCTGGGTAAAGAAAAGAACCTTGGCCGCCTTATTCGTTTGGGCCGCTTTTTTCAGTTCGCCAATACCCGGCTGGCGCAAGATGATTACGATCTTGTCTTTTGCCACATGTCCCCCAAATACCTTGTCTTTCTAAGCCCCTGGGCCAAGGCGCTGGCGATTCCCCTGACCTTATGGTACGCCCACGGTCAGGTGAGTTTCACCCTGAAAACAGCTTCCCGGCTGGCGAACCGTATTTTTACCTCGACAGCGCAGGGCTATCGCCTCCCTTCAGGTAAAGTAAGCGTCGTTGGGCAGGGGATACCGATAGCACAATTTGATTTTACCGATTCTCCGGATAAGGGAGAACAGACCAAGATCGTGACTATTGGGCGGATCAGCCCCCGCAAAGACCTCCTGACTTTTTTAAAGGCGGCCGCCGAGATAATCAACCGCCGGTTGATCGGCAAGCCCCGGTTTTATCTTGTGGGCGGTATTATCACCCCCGGCGATGAGCCGTACCTGAAGCGACTGCGTGATTTTTGCCGGGAAAACAACCTGGAAAAGCAGATCGATTTTATCCCGGCCTGTTCGCCGCAAGATGTGTTAAAGTGGTACTGCTCGGGGGATATCTTTGTTAACACCAGTAAAACCGGCAGCCTGGATAAGGTAATCCTGGAGGCGATGGCCGCCGGCAAGCCCATAATCACCAGTAATCAGGCGGGCGTCAGGTTGCTGGAAGCCGTTCATCAGGATTTGATCTTCCCCGAGGGTGATTATCAATCCTTGGCTCAAAGGATTTATTCACTAACCAAAATAAATGATGAATCCCTGAAAAAACTAACCGCGAAGTTAAGATATCTGGTGGCGCAAGAGCATAGTCTGGAGCGTTTGGCTGACAGGCTGGTTCAGGAATTCAGGGCGATTACAGATGGCAAAACTGATCAATAAAGTTAAAAACACCTGCAAAAGTAAATTTATCGAGGATGTTCTCACTCTGCAAATTGGCAGTTCCGCCATCATGGGGATTAACTTTATCACCTCGATCTTCCTGGCGCGGCTTTTAAGACCGGCTAATTACGGCGTTTACGCCCTGGTTTTCTCGCTGCTTGGGACAATACGCCTTTTCACCCAGTTCGGCTTGGGACCTTTGACAATCAACCAGGTCGCCGCGGCTACCGGCGGGGATGACCATCAGGAATTAACCCGTTATCTGGCTTTTTTTGTCAAACTGGGATTCCTGGTTCATTTCTCGGTCGCCGGCATCGGTTATCTGATCGCTCCGGGGCTGGCGGAACTGCTGTTTCATCAGCGTTCAATCGGCGTAATGGCGCAGCCCCTGATGTTGTTGATTATCCTGGGGATCTTTTATACCTACGGCTCCTCGATCATTGAGGGAACCCGGCAGATGAAGCGGCTGGCGGTTCTGGAGAACGGCGCCGCTTTGATAAGGGCCGTGTTTTTAATAAGCGTTCTGGTTTTTGGCGGCGGGTTGAGGGAAGTGATCTACGCCTCAGTCGCCGCTTACTTCCTGGGAACGGCACTGGCGTTTTTTCTGATGAGGTCGCTGCCCTCTGAATGTAAAAGAATACTGCCCGGTTTTTCTGATTTACTGGCCCAGATAAAAATAACTCCCATCACGGCTTATCTCACTCAGGGGATGCTGGTCGGGATGTATAACAGCCTGATCCGGGTTTTTAATTACCTGCCGATCTTTCTGCTGGGACGTTTTACCGGCGTCGAGGTGGTCGGCTATTATCAGGTGGCCAATAAAATCCTTTCGGTACCGTTGATTTTCTTCCGGACGATCAGCCGGGGCTTGTTGCCGAAATTGTCCCAGCTTTACGGGAAACAGGATTTTGACCGGCTGAAAAAGGGATTCTGGAGAGTTACAGTGTTGGGAAGTTGTCTCTCTTTAGTGCTGACAATTGTCTTCGTTTTGTTGGTGCCCTACGTGCTGGTGATCTACGGCAAGGATTACAGCAACGCCCAGGCCTTGGTCTTTTATCTGGCGCTCTACGTCGCTTTAAGCGGACTGGACCTTGGCATCATGCCGGTCCTCCTGGCTGTTAAGCGGCTGAAAACCGGCGTTATTTTGAGACTGGTCACAACTTTGGCTGTTCTGCCGGTCGGAGTATATCTGGTGAAAACCAACGGCGGGCGGGGAGCCGCTGTCTATTATTCGTTAAACCAGGTCCTGGCAAGCCTGGCGTGCCTGATTTTCGTTTACTACGCTTTGCCGGATCAGCGTGTTTCAGACAAGACTAAATGCTGATAGGCTTCTCTGATCAGCGAGGTGAATCGGCCGGCGGAGCCGCTGCGGATAGGTTTACCGTCAACGCTGGCGACCGGCAGAACCTCGATTATCGAGTTAACCAGGCAAACTTCGTCCGCCTCCATTAGCTCATCGGAGAAATATTCACCCTGAAGTGTGTTCAGTCCAAGTTTTTCCGCCAGCTCAAGGATGATTTCCCGGGTTATGCCGGGAAGAAGTCCCAGGTAATCGGCCGGAGTATACAGTCGGTCCTCCGAGAGCCAGAAAACGTTGCTGGTCGTACCTTCGGTAACATAGCCTTCCGAATTAAGCATAATCGCCTCGTAAGCCCTGGCTTCCTGGGCTTCCTGAAACCCGAGAACATTGTTCAGGTTGGTATTCTTGACGTTCAGGGGCCAGCTTTCCGGGCTGATTCGCTTAAGCATACTGAAAACGACAGCCACGCCATTGGAAAAGTTATCGTACGGCAACGGCTGGTAGGCTTTGACAATGATGACGACATTGGGCTTCAGGTTGGGAAACGCCCGGAAACCATCCTCACCGCAGCCGCGGCTGACGCTTAATCTCACGGTCGCGTTGTCCAGTTCGCTGCTCAGCAACAGATTCCTGATTTGATTTTCAACCGCGTTAATGTCAAGAGGCGAAAATTTGAGAATCGCCAATGAGTTTTCCAGGCGTTTTAAGTGGCGGTTCAGTTTGAAGATCTGGCCGTTATAGACCCGCATGGTCTCGCAACACTGATCGCCATACAAGAACCCCCGGTCAAAAACACTTATCCTGGCTTCATCAGCTTTAAAAATTTCACCGTTAATTGATACCATATACATGTGAGGTTGTTTCCCCCTGAGCCTTTTAAGCCTGAGTTTATCATAGTTAATATAGAAAGCAAGCATTTTTGAATCAGGAGAAAATCAGCAGGATTGTCTCTCTTGATCTGTCGGTTCAGAGCTAACAACCGCTCGCGGTTGTTCTCGTTTCGTTACCGTGAGGGTGATTTTTCGCTTGACAAGAGATTTTTTTTGCGCTACTATTCAACTATTCAATTGAATTATTGAGGAGGTGGAAGGTGAATAACAACAATTTGAACCTCAAGGATGCCATCTACGAACAGTTCGCCAGAATCGGCAAGGCGATATCAAGTCCCAAGCGGATTGAGCTTCTGGAGCTGCTGGCCCAGGGAGAGCGCACCGTTGAACTGCTGGCCGGGGAAGCTGGTCTGTCTGTCGCCAATACCTCGCAGCACCTGCAGGTACTTAAGTCGGCCCACCTGGTCGAGGCCGAAAAGGTGGGACTTTTCGTTACCTATTGTTTAGCCGACCAGGAGGTGTGCGGCTTTTTGTGCTCCTTGAGAGCGTTAGCCAAAAAACAGCTGGCGGAAGTCGAAATGATTTCAAAACAGTTCCTTGGCGAACGGGAAGAACTGGAACAGGTGGATCGCGAGAGTTTGTTGAGACGTATTGAGCAAGGGACCGTGATTGTGCTGGATGTTCGGCCCCGCGAAGAATACCTGGCCGGTCATATTCCAGGCGCCATATCCGTTCCCCTGGCTGAAATGGAGCGGCATCTTGACGAACTCCCTCAGGACCGGGAGATAGTCGCTTACTGTCGAGGCCCCTATTGTATGCTGGCCAGTCAGGCGGTTAAGTTGTTGCGGGCGCGGGGATACCGGGCTGTAAGCCGGGCCGACAGCGTTCCTGAGTGGCGCCTGCGGGGTTTGCCGATTGATAAAGGTTAACAAAAGGAAGTTACTATTCTGGCCAAGGGTGGGAACGCCCGGACCGGGTATAAATAACGCGACTTGCGCTACTATTGTCGCGCTTAAAAAAGATAAAAGAGGTGACATGACATGAAAAAATCGTTTTTACAGTCAATAACACATTTCGCCCTGGATCGTCCCAAAACGGTGATCGGGCTGGTCTTGTTCCTGACCCTGCTCTTCGCGTTGCAGTTTCCCGGGATCACAATTGATACCGACCCGGAAAACATGCTGGAAGCTGATCAGCCGGAACGGGTTTTCTATGACCAGACCAAGGAGGAGTTTGGTATCCACGATCTCCTGGTCGTTGGCATTGAAGACGCGAATGGTATCTTCCGCGTGGAACCATTGGAGCGGATCGTCCAGGCGACGAAAGAAATCCTTAAAATAAAAGGCGTGATTATCCAGGATGTCGTCAGTCCGTCCACAACCAATAACGTCAAGTCAAACGGAGGTTTCCTTGATATCCACCCGGTCATTACCGAGGTCCCGCGAACCGCGGAAGGAATGGAACGGCTCAGAAAGGATATCGCCAGCAACCCGTTTCTACATGAAAAGATAGCTTCCAAAGACGGTACCGCGATTGCTCTTTATATTCCTATCCAGAGTAAAGATGAGAGCTACCGGATTGCCGCTGAAATTACCAGGATCTTGAAAGATAAACTGCTGCCGGAACAGACCTTTCACCTGGCGGGGCTGCCAATCGCCGAAGATACTTTTGGCCATGAGATGTTTGTGGAAATGGCGGTCGTCGCGCCGCTGGCTTTCCTGCTGATTATGCTGTTGATGTATCTTCTCTTCCGCCGGGCCGTCTTTTTGATTCCGGTGGGTATGGACGCTCTGTTCGCTGTTATCTGGGCCATGGGTTTGTTAATAGGCACCGGGAATACGGTTCACATCATGAGTTCCATGATCCCCATTTTTTTAATGCCGATAGCTATTCTTGATGATATCCACATTTTAAGCGAGTGCTATGATGGTTATTGTGTCCATGGCGATAAGCGTAAAGCTATTCTGGACGGGATGGCGCCATTATATCGTCCCATGCTGTTCACTTCGCTGACCTCGGCGGTGGGCTTCGGTTCCCTGGCCTTGACGGATATTCCGCCGGTGAGGGTTTTTGGCCTGTTTGTCGCTTTTGGTATTATGATGGCCTGGGTTTTCTCCATGACGGTGGTGCCGGCCTGCCTGAGCCTGATGAGTGATAAACAGTTAAGACAGGGGATCAACTTTGGTGGCGCGGAAAAACCTTCGCTGCTGGACCGCTACCTGAAAGCTAACGGCGCCATTGTTTTTTCCCGGGCGAAAACAATCGTGGTTTTGTCCATCGTGATTCTGATGCTGGGCGGCTGGGGGATAGCCAAGATCAACATCAATGACAATCCCATTAAATGGTTCAAAAAGTCACATCCTCTCAGAATAGCGGATGTCAGGATGAACCAGCTCTTCGGCGGCACCTACATGGCTTACCTGGTGCTTGACGGCCAGGAGCCGGAAGCGATCAAGCGACCGGAAGTTATCAAATATATTGATCGTGTACAAGCCCGCCTGGAAGCTGACCCGCTGGTTGGCAAAACATCTTCGGTGGCCAATATCGTTAAAAGAATCAACTATGTTCTGCATGACAATGACAGCGCCTACGACCTGGTGCCTGATTCCGCCGACGCTGTCGGCCAGTTCCTGTTCCTGTTCCAATCCGCCGGCGATCCCAACGACCTGGAGAGTTTCGTTAACAATGATGCCAGTAAAGCTAATATCTGGGTGCAAATGAAGGGTGGGGACAACCGGCAAATGAAGAAGGTGGAAGATAGCCTGGCAGCTTTTCTGGAGAATAATCCGCCGCCCCGGGGGATCAGTATCAAGTGGTCAGGCCTTACCTATATTAATCAAATCTGGCAGGACCTTATGGTCAAGGGTATGCTGAAAGCCATCCTCGGCAGTTTTTTGGTGGTGTTTTTGCTTATGCTGATGGAATTCCGTTCCCTTACCCTGGGCCTGCTCTCCATGATCCCGCTGACCGTGGCCATGGTGCTCTCTTACGGGCTAGTCGGCTGGCTGGGCAAGGATTATGATATGCCGATCGCTATCTGTTCCGCGCTTTCTTTGGGTATGGCCGTTGACTTCGCCATTCACTTCCTGCAGCGGTATAAAGAGCATTACCTTGAGAGCAGGGATGGTGAGGAGACTCATAATTACATGTTTGGCGAACCGGGTCGGGCTATCGCCAAAAACGCCATCGTGATTTCGCTGGGCTTTTTGCCCCTGCTGATTTCCACCCTGACTCCATATTTAACCGTGGGCGTGTTTTTCGCGCTGCTGATGATCTTCAGCACTGTCGCCACCATGTTTTTGCTGCCGGCGGCGCTGATATTAATCGGCCCGGAAATTTTTGTTAAGAAAGGAGCTTGATTATGAGTATTGAGAGAATGTTAAGAGGTATCGCCGGCGCGTTTATTATCCTGTCGCTGGCCTTGGCGCGCTTCCATTCGGAATGGTGGCTGCTTTTCACCCTGTTCATAGGCGTGAATCTTTTGCAGTCAGCTTTTACCAACTGGTGCCCCATGATGAATATTTTGCGCTTCGCGGGCTTTAAAAACTGTAGCTGTGATGTCGAAAAATAAGAGAAGGAGATAAAAGATGAGAAAAAGAATATTGCTTGTTGTGTTAACGCTGTTTACCTTTGTCAGTTTGATTCCCGCTGAGGCCGCGGATTTGACAGCGGCGCAGATTGTCGAAAAATCACTGAAAGAGTTCTATTATCAGGGTAAGGATATGAAAGCCCGGGTTTCCATGAATTTGATAGACAAAAAAGGCCGGCAGCGGAAAAGGACCTTGTCCATCTTGCGCTGGGATAAGGAAAACAGCGCCGAGCAGAAGTATTTCATCTACTTTCACAAGCCGGGCGATGTCCGGGGCATGACCTTCATGGTCTGGAAACACGCTGATAAAAATGATGAACGCTGGATATTCATCCCGGCCGTGAATTTTGTCAAAAGAATCGCCGCGGATGATAAACGGTCAAGCTTTGTCGGGTCCGACTTTACTTATGAGGATATCAGCGGCCGCAGCGCTTCAGCGGAAACCCATGTCCTTAAGGACACAGAAGTTGTTAATGACCGGCCGGTTTATTTAATTGAAAGCACGCCCAAAGAAGTAATAGACTATACCAAGCGGCTGTCCTGGATTGATCGGGAGAACTACCTGCCGCTGAAAGAGGAGTTCTACGACGCTCAACAGGAATTGTACAAGGTGTTCACGGCTGATGAAGTCGCCAAAATCGGCGATTATCCGACCGTGACCAAGCGAACCATGAAAAACGTTAAAACCGGACACAAAACGGAAGTCTCTTACGACAAAACAGAATACGATCTGAATTTAAGAGAAAAAGACTTCAGTGAACGCAACTTACGCAAGCCCCCGCGTTCCTGGATCAAGTGATTCGCCGCCGTAGTCGTGTTTTGGGAGGTATAAAAAATGATGAAAAAAAATAAATATGATTGGAAAAACCCGCTGCTGTTTTTTCTTCTCTTCACTATGCTTACCGTTTCCGGGTATCCGCAACTGCTTGGAGAGGAAAGAAATATCGAGATTAACGGTTATCTCATGGGACACTTTTCCGGCCGTCTGCTGGATAAAGGCGCGCTCGATGATGAGAAACTGGAAAAAGACAGCGATTATTTGGTCGGGGAGGAACGGCTGCGGCTCGATATTTACGGCTGGTCGGATGAAATTGACGCTTCCGCCCGTCTTAAAGTTGATATCTTCAACAACGAAATAACCGATGAGTCGGATATCGACGTCCGCGAGGCCTATGTCGATTATACTACCGACGCCTTTGATTTTCGCTTGGGGCGGCAGGTGGTGACCTGGGGAGCCGGCGATCTGCTCTTTATCAATGATGTCTATCCCAAGGACTGGCATTCTTTTTTCTCGGGTCGGCCGCTGGAATACCTGAAGCTGGGGATTGAGGGGTTCCGAACCCGGTACTCCTCTGAATATATCAACGGTGAGTTTTTGCTGATTCCGTTCTTCAGGCCGGATGAAACGCCAACTTCTGAGGACTACTATCTTTTCAATCCCTACGCGCTGGTTCCCAACCAGGTGGAAGAGAAACCGGACGCCACTTTTGACAACCTGGAACTGGCCGGCAAACTGTATCGCGGGTTAGGTGGTTTTGACGTGGCTGTCTATTACTACAAGGGCTTCTGGCGGACGCCCAGTATGAAAGTCGATAACCCGGCTATGCCGACTACGGCAACCTCCTTTTATCCTGAGCTTTTCGTGCATGGAGCCAGCGCCCAGGGCAATCTGTTCGGTGGTATTGTCAGCCTGGAAACCGGCTACTATTACTCCAGGGATGACCGGAATGGCGATGATCCTCTGATCCCCAATTCCCAAATGAGGTATTTGACGGGGTATCAGCGGCAGCTCTGGGAAGATTCCAACCTGGGGATTAAGTACTACGACGAAGTCATGGAAAAATATGAAACCTTCAAGGAGCATTTGCCTGATGGCGCGCCGCTGCCCAAAGAGCATCGCGACACCGTGACCGTTCGGCTGGAACAGTATTTGCGACATCAGGTCTGGCAGCTTTCGCTGTTCACTTTTTACAGCCCTTCAGATAATGATTCCCTGGTCCAGCCGAAGGTTTCCTATAAATTTTCGGATAATTTCTCAACCGCCTGGGGAGCGAATGTCTTTGGCGGTGAAAAAGATGAGGAAAGTGAGGACCCCACGTTTTTTGGGCAATTTGACAAGAGCGACAATCTTTACCTGACAATGCGCTATGACTTTTAAGTTTAGCTTGACAAAAAGTATTGGAAGCGCCAAGATTTAACCAGGGAGTGGAGGGAGAATTATGGAGCCTGATAACGGGGGGATAACTTGTTGCCCGGCTAAAAACGCTAGGATAGAGACCAAAGCTTCCTGTTGCGCCGGTGAATGCGCGCCGGTTAAGAAGGATGCTCTTTTAATCGAAGCTCCCTTTGTCAGCGGCACGCTTGATTCCGGGATGGGCAGGATCGCTGTCGTCAGCCCTGAATTAAGT
>JAJRWM010000209.1 GCA_024276815.1 bacterium | reverse complement strand
TGGAATATGCGAAAATATACTGCTTTTTTAGTAATCTGAAAGGTTGAAAAAAGTTTTATTCAAACCCAGGAGGATGTTCCATGAAGATGTACCCCGGCGATACCGCCAAAAGATCTGAATCCCTCGGATTAATATTGGTTTTACTGGCTCTTTGTCTTACCAGTTGCGCCTTTATTTTTACCAAGGAGAACCCGGAAACCATTAAAGAGATGAACTATCTTTTCTTGACCAATAAATTTGAAGACGCGAAAGCAATGGCGGATGATTATTTGAAAAAACACCCCAAAAGCCCGGAAGGCCTTATGCTGAGAGGTAAACTCGCTTTTATTTTAAAGGAGCCCAGGCCTACTCAGTATTTCGACCGGCTCGCCAGTCTTGGGAAAAAAGCGGTGCCGGTGCTCATTAAAAATATGACCGATACCGACGCCAGGGTGAAAATCCAAAGTATTTTCCAACTGTCTAAAATAGACGATCCCAGGCGTATAGAGGCTTTTCTGACACGGTTGTCAAAGGAGCCGGACACCGCACCGCAGGAAGTGTTGATCACCGCCATGGGTATGTGCGATGATGACCTGATTACGGAACGGCTTTTTGATGTTGTCACTCATCCGGCGCCCCCGCCCGCGGCCAAGAAGGCGGCCATTGTTTCCCTGGCTAATATCGCTTCCCGGGGCAACAAAAAAGATATCCTGGTCAAGCTGTTTAACTATTTCAACACCATGGCCTCGTTGCAAAAAGGCTGGTCGTTTTTGGAAGCGGCGGTTAAAAAGGTTGGCTCAAAACATCCCCGGATGCTGGCTGACTTTATCGAGAATAATTCCGAAGTCAGCATGACCACCAGCGTCTATCAGATGAGAAAAGATTCCTATACCGTTGTGGGGCTGGCCGCGGTTCAACTGGGCGCGCAAATGAAGCCATACCTGATGAATATCTATAAAAACGATAAGAATAACAAGTATCTGCGTAATTATTGCTTACGCGTTATGTCTCATATCAAGGGCGACCGGGAGATTGAAAAGCTCTTGATTGATGAACTGAACAATCCTGACGCGAATGTTGTCCGTCAGGCCTTGCTGGGCCTGAGTAATTTTGATTCACAAGCAAGCAACCTGGCCGTGGGCAAACTGCTTGCCGATCCTGAATACCAGGTTGCCGCTTTAAGGATTCTTTCCGGTCATAAAAAGATAAGCGCTTTGGAAGGCAAAATCGCCAAGTTCATGGACGACTCGTATTACTACAATCGCATCAGCGCGATTCATGCTTTAACGGCAATTAATCCCCGTAAATACGGTCGTGATTTCGCTGATAGAATGAGAAACGATGAAAGAGCGCCGGTTCAATACGCCGCCGTCTACGCGCTGGGGAAAAGCGCCAATCCCGAGAACGTTGAGTTGATGGCAGAGCACCTCAACGACGCCAAGACTTTTCATAAGGTGAAACGTCTTCTTATCGATACCCTGAGAAATGATTTCCTGGCTTCAGTCACCCGCCTGGGAGACGGCACTTACGAAGTGGTTCCTCATGAAAAGGGCAACCTGGACGAGGCGCTCAAAAACCAGCAGGGTTTACCACCAAGCCCCCACTAAAGCGTTTTACGGTCTTACCTGAGGTTTCTTTCCTGCTTGAAAGTTTTTAGTGCTTGGACAGCAGACGAAACAACCTCGTCGATAAATATCGCAATGACAGATAGATTCTTGAATTACGCGAATGATAAATAGGGGGAAGGCGCCGGGGTGGGACGCAGGCTGATGAGCCTGTTTATATCGCTTAGCGAGAGAAACTTTAAAAGTGCCAACGGCAAAAATTCCCAAACTGTGAGTCGGAAAAAGAGTCCCCCCTAAGAACTTTATACCTGATTGTATTTTGCTCTAAGGTAACGCCCAAGCGAGCAACTCTTTGCGGGCGATTCGAAGGGTAAAACAGGTCGCAGACCTGTTAATTAACCTGGACCTCCATGGTCAGCGTATCGCTGTTCACGCCGTCGCTGACAGTCACGGTAATATCACGGGCGCCGGTTGTTGAAGGCGCCGTCCAGGTCACCGAGGCCTGGTTGGTAGCGTTAAAGGTTCCGCCGTCGGGTGCGCTCCAGGTTATGGTAATATCATCATTGGTAGCCGGGTCAGGCGAGACTGTTACCGTAAAGTCAATACTACCGCCTGGGGTTATCGTGTTGCTGGTGAAAGTAATGTCGGTGATGGTGGGATTTTCTGACACCCGAAGAATGATTGATCCCTTGGTTGAATCTTCCCCGTCGTCGACTTTCACTTCGATATAGTAGGACCCCAGGTGGCTGGGAGCCGTCCAGTAAGCTGTTGTGCCTTTGTCATTACTTAAAAATCCGCCTTCCGCTTGCCACTTGTATTCCAGCGTGTCATTGTCCTCATCCTCAGCGGCGACCGTCAGAGTGGCTGTCTGCCCGGGAATCAGTTTTACCGCGCTGGCCGTCAGGCTGGAAATTACCGGCTCATTGTTCTTTTTACCCTGCGCGCAACCAAAAGCGATAATTACCAGTAAGCCACAGAAGAGCGCAAGAAGTTTTTTCAATGTAATTGATTGTATATCCTCGCAAAATATTGATAAGACCTGATTCAATATAACTTATGTCATAATTTCAGGTCAACAACAAACTTTGGCCGGGCTATTCGCTTCTTTGATTAATCTATTGAAATATCAAAACTAATAGTGTTCTCAAGCAAATTACGATCAAAGGTACAGTGCTTTTCAGCCTTGGTCATTCCCGCAAATGCGGGTATGACAGACAGTATGATTGGT
>JAJRWM010000208.1 GCA_024276815.1 bacterium | reverse complement strand
GCCCCGACTGCGGACAGACTTTGCAGCAGCACGATACGGTAGGACGTAACGCGCCAGTCTTCCGGGAATGACACAGGGGAGCGAAATGATACAGAGGGCGGGAGTGACACTACCGGCTCTCCCACTTCACTGACGGATTACCTGGTCAAAAATACCAATCATCGATCATCCGGATTTTATCAATCCGGCCGCAGGTAATCCATCTCCACGCCGGACGGGTTGCTGGGGCTGAGTTTCTTCTGCTTAAGTAAATCAATTTTCTCCCGGGTGTCCTTGCAACAGCGGAAGGTATAGGAACCAACATAGTTGCGATGCAGATAATCGCCCCGGTTGCTACAGCGGTTACCTCTTAAAGTAAGAAACCAGAGCCTGGTGGGATCAGCCTTGGCGGCCAGTCCCGGCGGCAGGGAATAAGGAGTCCGGTATTCTCCGCCAGCAGTCCACTCCCAAAGGTTGCCGCTCATATCAAAGACTCCGTAATCGCTGACACAATTGGAATATGTGCCTATGCGTACTTCTTCGGGCAGGAAGCCGTATTCCAGTTTACATTTTGGGCGGTTGTAATAAGCGGAAAAGGGCGAGGCGAAGCTGAAGGGGCCATGACAGGCTTTGTCCCATTCCTCATTGGTGCATAGCCTTTTCCCCTCGTTGGCGCATGCCTGCTTGGCCTCATACCACTTAAGGCCGGTCACAGGCAACTCGCCAACCACATTGGGATAGGGGAAACGGTCAATCCAGAAATCTTCGATGCGCACCATGGTCTTGCTGAGACTGGATAAAATATTCCGTTGTTTTTGACGGGATCTTCTGATCTTCGTAATTTCCTCCCTGCTTTGGGTCTCCGCTCGTTTGATCAGGGCCAGTTCTCCTTTTCCCACATTTCCTGGTGAGATACCCCGGGCGTTAAATTTATCACCAGCCGATTATTTCTCTCGCTGGAAATTTCGATGGTAGTTTCAACAGTAGTGAAGCCGCGCTTATCGGTTCTGATCTGGTAATTGCCAGGATCGATATCGGAGATAACAAGCGGTGATCGTCCTTTGAAGTCGGAGTTGAGATAAATATCCGCATTGCTGGGATGGGAGACAATTTTTAATTTTCTCCAGTCATCCTCAAGCTCCGCTTTAACTTTCAGCAGCGCTTCATTTTCCAGCCGGACTTTTTTTTCCCAGGACAAGAATTTTGGTTTTATGATCTGGATTTCATAATTCCCGGCCGGAAAGTCTTCCAGGACAAGAGGTGTTTTACCTTTTTCCTCGCCGGCTATGGCAACCATGGCGTCATCCGGCCGGGAGTCAATTACCAGCGTGCCCTTGCCTGCCAGAATGTTATCGGGAAGGTTTTCCGGGCTGACCTCGGCTGACGGTAAATCCAGCAGAAGATTAACGCCGCGCAGGAGGGTGGCCAGGAGGTCGTTCTCATCAAGCGTACACTTCATGGCTATCAGGTTAAGGGTTTGCGGCGTCACGATGTCCACATAGCGAAGCCTGATCTCAAAATAATTTGATTTCTTGAATATTTTGCCAATAATCATTAATTCCAGACCGATAGCGTCGGCGATCTGGATATTGCACTGATCAGTATTACAGGTGGGATTGATTTGTTTCTGCTGAACCAGATACTCGCTGATAGTTCTCATTTCTTCCTGGCTGGGCACAGAGAATTTGTCGATCCCGCTTAAATAGTCCCGGATCACATTGGTCAAGGATACGGACACTGTTTGGGGAACGCCAAAGCCTTCGATATTAAAGACCCCCAGCTTCAGCCGCGCGGCGAATGAGGATGATGACAGTAAAAAAAAGATAATTAGGAGCGAAGCGATTTTCGTAGCAGTGAATATTTTCACCTGGGGAAACTCCTCAAAATTCAAGTATAGACCAGTATTGAGTACCGAAAGGTTATCATAAGACCCAGGCGGCTGTCCATTTCGTTTTACATATTGGGGTAAATGTACAGCGCGTTTAATTGTTGGCACATGCTTGAAGCAACAGCATTAAATGACAGCGGAAAGCACTCTATGGTAATCATTGAAACTGACGGGTTAGAAATGAATACTTGACAAAAAGAGCGTTTATATTATAATAAATAATAAGATTATGATTGTGGTTTTGGGTAAACTGAATACCGGTTATCAGCGAGTAAGGTGGGGACTATGGAAGAGAACAATCGCGTTTTGGAGGAAGTTGACTTCCAGGAAGGATTGCGGCTTCTTAATAAGGAAGAATTCACCAGGGCTTATGAGAAATTTTCCGCCGTTGTCGCGCAAAATCCACGTCATAAACACGCTTTTGTTGGCTTAGGTCTTTGTCTGGAGAAAACCGGAAAACTTCAGCAAGCGGTAAAGACCTATCGGCAGGCGATTAAAAATGATCCTGGCAACGCGGTTGCTGTCTATAACTTAGGCGTTGTTTACCTGGCATTGAACAAAAACATCCGGGCCTGGTGGCAGTTCAGGAAAACCCTGAAATTACAGCCTGGCAATCCTAACGCTTTGCATAATCTGGGCTTGATTTATTACAAGCGAAAGAGATATAAAAAGGCGATCAAATATTTGCTGCGGGCGACCGGTAACGATAGTGAGAAAGAGTACGCTCTTTATTACTTGCTGGCCAAATGTTTCCGGGAAGAAAAGAAAGAAGACGACGCCATTTTATATCTGAGCAGGAGTCTGGACATCCAGGCTGATTTTTTCCCGTCATTATTTGAGTTGCTACAGATTTATCAAAGCGGCGGCGACTGGTTCAACTTTTTTGAGATCATCAGGAAGATCTCCCGGCTTTGTCCTGACAATCAGGTTCTGCACAATCAGATACTCACTTCATTACAGGCTATCAAGGATAACAAGTTAAAACTTAACGGTGTTGATGAGAGCAAGCTTGAGAGTTTGATCGCTGAGTTCAGGACTCCCCAGTTAACAACCCGTCGTCATTCCCGTATCCGTGATTTGAAGCATAAAGTCATTATCAGTGAGCCTGACGAAGACGCCCCTAAAGTTTATCATTAGCACTGGCGCTCTAAAACGTCTATGGCTGAAAGCCCGCGCGCGTTAGCTTTTTTTTGTTATTCTCAATTATCCCTGACAAGCAGAAGAGACATAACGTTCGAGATCAAGTTAATGATGCCAATGGCAAACAACAGCGCTCCCAGCGTGAAGTTAAAATTCAAGAGACTCTCGGAATTGTAGCCCAGACTACAAAGATATAGACCGGTTGCCAGGAGCAAGAGAGTGGTGATAAATGGCCGGTATTTAAGCGAGGAAGCTTCTTCCCGGTAAATTATCGCTTTTAGCTTTTTGACCGTCTTTTCGCACTCGCCCCGACAGGCGGCACTACCGTCAATCTCAACCAGACATTCAGAACAAAGCGCTTTTCCGCAAGCGATACAGGTTGTCCGAGCCGTTACCTTTTCATGAAAATAGCAGTTCATATCCTTCTCCATAGAATTAATCATGTACCATCTGACCTCTTTCTTTTTTCTTCACTTCCTGTTGTTGACAGAGAAATGTCAACTCGGGTCTGTTGCGATCAGGTATAATATTTCTTTTGCCGCAAGACCGACTAAAGCAAATCGCGAACCCATGTAAGACAAAACAGAAACCTTGGAAACCCCGACTTCCGGAAAAAAGTTCCCCCACAGACTCCTCCCTTAAATTCTTTGATTTTTCATCATTTGACTCTAATTCTTTTGAGTTCCTTTAGAAGTTGTGAAGCTCCAATATCTTGCGGGTTAATCGCGAGAGCTTTTTTGACATATCTCAGGGCTGTGTTCTTATCCCCCTTGCCATAATAATAGGCCTGAGCCAAATTGGTATAGCCGCCCTTGACCGCAGGATTAAGAGCCAAACCACGCTCAATCAGCAGGATCCCCGGGTCAATCATCCTCTTCTCCAGGAAATAAGCGCCCAGGTCAGCTAAAAATACCGCGTCGTCATGAGCCGCTTCCGAAGCGTCTCGCCACAACCTGGTTCCGGCATCAGGCCGGTCAGCCGCGAAAGCCGTCTCGCCCCGCCGGAATAAATAGATCGCGCGAATCCTGCGGCTTTTGTTGTCAAATGGTAATTTTTCATTGATTGGCCAGTGGAAACAGCGGGTCGGAATTTTCCTGACCGGTTCTCCCTCCTGAAGCCGGTACGCCAGCCCGGCTATTTCCCAGTCCAGACCCAGATTATAGTAATTAAACCCGAATAACATCATGCCGGAATACAGCGGTCTCTTTTCCCTTAACAACTGATTAATCAACATTCTTCTCTTTCTCTCAACTTCAACGCCGGCTGACCGCCCGGGATGCTTAATCAGGGTGAAAATACCGCCGTCAAAAGGATTGTAATATTTTATCCGGCGGCCCCGTCCCTCAATATGGACCAGAAAAGCCAGCGGAAAGGTTAAGGTGTTACCCTTCATGACCAGATGGCCCTGGCCCACTGAATTAACGGTGTCAACAGCGAAATTATAAGCGATTCGGTTATTCCTTTCTCCCTTCCCTCCCCCGACAGACCAATTGGCAGCCGCCCGTGAAACAAAGAACAAAGTAACCAGGCCCAAAAACACGTATTTGAGAACGGTTCCCCGGTTTTCCAGGAAGCCCGCCAGATGATAGAGAGCGTAACCGACCAGCAGTACCAGTACGTTAACTGATAGCAACAGAAAGCCGAGAGTGTCGAGATGGGTTGGGGAGAAATCGACATGCTTGATATATGACAGGATATTCACTGCCAGAATCAGGCAGATGACAAGACCGGCTCGCCAGTTTTCGCGGCAACAAACCGCTAACCCCCAAATTGCCAGCGCCAGGCCCGGGAACGACATCTGGTTCAGAAAAAGCAGGAACATTTTTTTTATGCGCTCGGCCAGATCAATATTCACGTAAATAATCTGATTAAAGCGGAAAAAACTGTCCCGAATAGAACCCAGCGTGGCCGGATCGTCAAAGTTTATGGCCGGCGTCTGAACGGCCCGGATGGGCAAATAGAGGTAAACGGAACAGGCTATTATTAAAATAATCAGCGACGACAAAGCTGTTTTGAGTGTCCGTAACCGGGGGGAAAGAAAAAACAACATTGGCGGCGCAAGGAGTAACGCCAACCCCAGATAGAGGTGAACACCGACCGACAGCCCCAGGATCAGCAGCATCAGCGGCCATGTTTTTTCAAAGCTATCAGTCTGAACCACGAGCCAGACCAGTACCAGGAACAGGGTGGTAAACTGGACGTAGACCTCGGCCCTGATCACCTGATATTTAAAAGCCGTACCGCCCAGTATCAGGAGAACCGGCCAGAGCCGCGCCAACTGGGACTGCCAACTGTTCTGTCCCCTTTGATTAGCGCGTTTAACGTTTTTTTGCAAAACTTTCTTTTGCCGTCGGCCAACTAAAGTTTTTGTGGGGGTTATAGGGGGCGGTGTTTTTTCTAAAAAGAGCACCCTAAGCTGCCTTTGAATTTGTTCGTTATAAGCCCTGGTTTGAAGAGAGAGCGTGATTTTCAATAAAAGGAAAACAGAAAAAACTCCGCAAAAAACCGAGAACAGGTTTACTCTCCAGGCCAAGCCGCCCAGGGGAAGATGTTGGAAAAGATTGCCGAAGACAACGGCAAAGGGAAAGCTTAAGCCGTGGATAACGCCCATCACCAGCGTACCGGTGATTATCTCCGGAGAATCGCCCGGGAAAATAGTCGGCGCGGTATCTTTCAGAAAAACGCCATAACAGATAAAAATCACGACTAATTCAAAGAGACGGCTCTTTTTATCCATTTATAAAAAATACCACCAAGTGGCAATTATCGCAAGATATTTCAGGTTGCCGTGCCTGTTTTAATATCGAAATTCTAATTCTGACAGGGAGCTGTTCCGGAACAGAGGGTTTGGGGGGGATTTTACCGTCAAAGGGATTTCCAAAGTTCTTGTTTTGCCTTAGATGTGTTCGTTAATTGGTTTTAGTGGTGGGCGACGTCAGGATTGAACTGACGGCTTCCACCGTGTGAAGGTGGCACTCTCCCACTGAGTTAGTCGCCCATCTGATCGGAATTATCCCCACAATCCTATCCCTATTGCCCTTATTTGTCAAGAAAAACTCTTGGCCAGGGTCATTCAATTATTTTTGGTGAATAGCCGATATAAAACCTTGAGAAATCTACTCAAGGGGGGGATATGAAGAATAAAACACTTTGGCATTATCTGAAAAAAGTGCCCGATCACCGAAGCCGCCATGGCCAAAGG
>JAJRWM010000022.1 GCA_024276815.1 bacterium | reverse complement strand
TTTGTCGGATAACATCAGGTATCAGACAAAGTACGGGTATTTTTTTGCCGGGAGGAGATTCCCAACCGATAAGGCCAGCCGGGGAATTGGAGCCAAAACGATCCCGGAGCGAATCAAGCCCCTGGTTTTCGGGTGTAAAATATCCAGTTCTGTATTTTTTTGTCCACCACATAATCCCTGGCGATTTCTTTAAACTCACTGAAGTGAGGCCAGGACATCCCGCTTCTGGTAAGTGGAATGCCCAGAGTGTCAATGACAAGTTTGGGTTTTCGGGAATTAATAGCGTCGAAAAATTCCACCATCAGCGACTCGCTGGTGTAGCCTTTTGTGATAAGGGGGTACTGG
Organism: bacterium; assembly: GCA_024276815.1. Classification (GTDB taxonomy): domain Bacteria; phylum JACRDZ01; class JAJRWM01; order JAJRWM01; family JAJRWM01; genus JAJRWM01. Next base: position 10,896 of record JAJRWM010000022.1, on the reverse strand, counting down.
TAGAAAAAGCGGGTCGGAGAACGTCTCCCCGACAAAAAATAAATCATCGCCTCGGCGCCCCAGACCAGGATGTAATCATCCTTTCCGGTGGTCTCGGCGGCGTACCTGGCGGCCTGGTATCTTAGAGAAGAGTAGCTTCTGTATTGTCCCTGATACGCCAGGAACATCTCGTTATATTTGGCCAGTAAAGGCTTTTTCGCCGGATAGACGCTGAAGCCGATTAACAGGAGCGCCAATAATACTTCAACCGTGGCTACGGCGTAATTTTTCCAGCGGTTCGCCTTGCTGACCAGGTTGATAAGATACCAGGCGAAAAATCCGCTTAGAACCGCGAGGTAGGGCAGCCAGGGCAAATAGTAATGGCCGTGAGGCACTCCCCGAAGATTGCTGAATAAAAACTCTATCGGCAGGCCAATCAGCGTGACCACCAGGACGGGTGGGTAATTCTCCGCTTTATCTGAATACCGGCGATAAACAGACCAGCACCAGGTAATGATAACTACCAAGGTCAGGGGAAGCGTTTTTATCCCGGAGATAAACGATTTAAAGCGGGCGGAGTTAGAGGCCTTCGAGTAAATAAAATTATGGCGGAAAGCGACGTCCCAGAACGCGGCCAGGGCATCATTCGCTAAAAAATAAAAGATAATTATGAAGGTGACAACCAGGGCGCCTGATGTAATAACGGCTAAATCCTTGTTCAGTTGGCGCCACTTCCGCTGTTTCAGCCTCCGCCAAACAATATAAATAACAATGGCCGCTCCCACCGAGATTAAATTTTGTCTCAGATAAAAACAAATAGCCGATAAAACGCCGATATAAAAACCGGCGGCGGCGTAGTCACTATCCGGGTCAGCTTTGGCGAAGATGTAAAGGGAGGCGAATTGGAACGGTAGCGCGAATTCCTCGGTGAAATTACCTCCCTGTAAGACGGTCGCGAGACCGGCCAGAAAAGCCAGTGTGCCGAGCAGGGCCGGAAACAGACCGAAATATTTTTTAATCAGGTAAAAACAAATCAACGCGGCCGCCGCCGCTGATAAAAATTCGAGAAAAACCACTCCCCAGATCGAGCCCCCGGCGATAAAAAGCCCCAGAACGTTGAGCAAATAAATGAGCGGCGGCTTGTGATCCCACAAATCACGATAAGGTATTTCGCCCGCCAACACTCTTTGCCCCGTGTAAAGGAAGACGCCGGAATCTCTTCCGGGAACAGTTTTGCCGTTGGGCAGGATAACCGCGCTAACCAGCAGGGCCAGGATAAAAAGGATTAATATTTGTGATTTTTTCATTACCAACGATACTAATCAATATCGTTACTTTTTGCAAGCGAATTTGATATGCCGAAGGCAAACATCCCCAGGCTGCAAGCCTGTGAAGGCCATTAAAACAGGCCCACCGGCCTGTTAATCGAGGATATCGCCCGGTTGCCCGGTCCGTTCCGCCGACTCCGGGTCGCTAACTTCTTCGGCCGGCCCGGCGACGATTTCACCGATAAAGATACGCCTGGCCCATCGACTCAGCCAGATATTGGCTTCATCAAACATATCGTAAAGAGCCGGGATGAAGATCAGGCTCAAGATAGTCGAAAAGGTCAAACCACCGATAACAGTAACCGCCAGCGGCTGGTAAAACTCCACGCCGGCGCCAATCCCCAGAGCCATGGGCAGCATCCCCAGGATCGTGGTCAGGGTGGTCATCATAATCGGCCGCAACCGCACTTCGCCGGCTTTCACGATAGCGTCCTTGCGGCCAAGTCCGCGGCCGCGGGAGATGTTTACGTAATCGATCAGCAAAATGGCGTTGTTGACCACGATCCCGGCCAGCATGATAACCCCGATCATGGCCGTGATGCTGACGTTTAATCCGGCCAGCTTCAGACCAAAGAAAACCCCGATGATTGAAAGCGGTACGGTGAACATGATAATAAACTGCTGGGCCAGAGAACCGAACTTAGCGGCCATAATCATATACACCAAAACTATGGCGATTCCCAGAGCCTTGAACAACTCGCCAAAAGCTTCTGTCATGTCGCGCCCTTCACCGCCGAATTCAATTTCATAACCGTCAGGCACTACAATATCATCAATCGCCCCGGTTTTTTCCGGCGTGGTAATCAACGCCATGATATCACCCAGGGGGATACCCTCCTGGATGTTAGCCGTGACTTCAACCTTGCGTTTTTGGTCGGCTCGCTCGATTTTGACCGGCCCCCGTTGCCAAACTAATTTCGCGACATCCGAGACCAGCAGACCGCCGGTGAGCGGCAGATTGGCGATATCGTCCCGGCTTTTCACCTCGTTCTCATTCAGCTTGACCAATATGTCATACTCTTTATCGCCTTCCTGAAACTGGGTGGCGGTCCCCCCGGCGATACTCGCCTGGATAATATCGGAAATCGTCCTGGTGTTAAGCTTTTGATCCCCGGCTTTTTTCTTGTCAATATGCACCTGCAACTCAGGGCGACCTTCCTTATAGGAGATATCCGGGGAGATAATACCGTCGATCTTCTTAATCCGGTTTAAAATCTGTTCCGCCAAATTTTTCAAAACATTCAAATCATCCCCATGAACGTTAATCTGCAGATCCGCGCCGCCGCCATGGCGACCGCCCCGCATACCACCAACCTTTTTTATCCGGCTGACAGTGTCGGGTATTTGTGAGGTTTTCGTTCTTAATTCGTTGACAATCTCATCGATGCGGTCATCCTCTGATTCCTCAGGGAATTTCAGGGTGACAGTGATTGTTTCCGGCTCGGTATTGACAGCGGCTGATTCCACTTCGGAATATTCCGTCACTATCTTCTCCATGTCCCTGGCGATGCGGTCCGAGTTTTCCAGGCTGGAGCCAACCGGTAACTCCATGGTAATCTGAACACTCTTCTCCTTGCCCGGGGGAAAGAACTGCATGCCGGGCTTGATCTTTACCGATATGATCGTCAGGAGTATAATTATCAGGAACAGCGCGGTCTTCCAGTACCATTTACCGACCACCGCGCTGATAATCGAATGGTAGCCCGACAACGTGAAAGAAGCGATTTGTTTACGAAAGAAGAAACAGGCGAAAATCAGTCCCACCACGATCAGGTAGGCGGTGATGCCGATATTGACCGAGAAATAGGCCGAGATGAAAAAGATTATGAGACCGATTACGGCTAAACCGGTGTATATTTTTTTGCGCGTCTCGTCCAGGCTGCTTTTTCCCCTCTTCAAAAGACGGGCCGCCAGGGTTGGAATAACCGTAAAGGCGACAACCAGGGAAACCAGCAGCGAGAAGAAGACCGCGAAAGCCAGGTCGGCGAATATTTCGCCGGCGATGCCCTCGACATAAGCGATCGGCATAAAAACAGCCAGGGTGGTAAGCGTGGAAGCCATGACCGCCAGCGAAACCTCCTTGGGACCGGTGATCGAGGAATGGCGGGCGCTTTGCCCTTCCGACATGTGACGGAAAATATTTTCCAGGACCACAATCGAGTTGTCAACCACCATACCAATACCCAAGGCGAGACCGGCCAGAGTCAGCAAATTCAAGGTCATACCCTTGAAATAAATGGGGCCGAAAGTGGTGACGACTGAAATGGGTATGGTCAGGGAAATAATCAAAGTGCTGCGCCAGTCGGCTAAAAACAGGAACAGAACAATCACCGAGATAATCGAACCGTTGATCGCCGCTTCCTTGACCATGTTGATCGAGTTGTTGATATATTCCGACTGGTCAAAAACGATGCTGGTGGTAATCCCCTTTTTGAGTTTCTTTTTTATTTCGGCGATTCGTTTAATTGATTTGGTGGCCACATCCACGGTATTGCCATCCGACTCCTTGTAAATCAGCAGGCCGACGCTGGGTCTCTTGTTCAAACGGGAGTAACTGCGCCGCTCCGCGAAAGTATCGCTGACTTTCGCCAGGTCTTTCAGGTAAACCGGCACTCCCTGGAAATGGGTCACGATGACCTCATTTATTTCATCAACCGTGATAAAACGGCCAACGGTCCGCACCAACAGGTCTGTCTTACCTTCCGTCAGGCGGCCGCCGCGCTGATTTAAATTTTCCCCCTTTATGGCCCGCGAAATATCCTGGATGGACAGCCGGTACGCTGTCAGACGTTCGGGATCGACCCTTATCTGGATTTCCCTGGTCAGTCCGCCCATAATTTCAACAGAACTGACGCCCTCGATACGCTCCAACTGGTTCTTGAATTCATCCTCGGCAACGGTTTTAAGCTGATCCAGCGGATAATCGCCGGTTAGATTCAGCCAGACTACGGGACGGGAGTTAAAATCCTGACGCTGGATAATTGAATCCTCGGCGTCTTTGGGAAGACGGCCCTTGATGCGGTCAAGATTGTCGCGAACATCCAGGGAGGCGAAATCCATATTGGTGCCCCAGTTAAACTCGATAATCACATAGGACACGCCCTCCAGAGAAACGCTGGAGATCCTTTTCACCCGTTCGACCTTGGCCACCGCTTCCTCAATGGGGCGAACCACGTTCTCCTCAATTTCCGAAGGCGCCGCGCCCGGATATTCGGTCAGTACGACCAACACCGGGAACTTGATATCAGGGAAAAGATCGACCTTGAGCTTGGTCAGCGAGGTTATACCAATAAAAATCGACGCGCAAACGACCATCAGCACCAGGATCGGATTTTGAACGGAGAGTTCTGTTGTTTTCATCTGATAGTTACCTTTTTATTCACTTGTTGACAATGACTACGTCTTTACCGTCGCTCAGGCCGCTCTGGCCGATATAAACCACGGTATCTCCTTCTTCCAGGCCGCTGGTTATCTCCCAACTGTCTCCGCTTTCCAGGCCCACCTCGACCTCCCGGGCCACCGCCTTGCCGTTACGAACCAGATAAACATACTGTCGCCCATCCTTAGCCACCAGAACATCCTTGGGCACGACAATCACCTTTTCATGTCTTGCCAGCTCAACGCTGAGGCGGGCGAACATCCCCGGCTTGAGCAGGTTGTCCGGATTGTCAAGCTCGACTTTCAGAGCTACCGTACGGCTGTTGGAGTCGACAGCCGGGCTTATTTCAGTTATCCGGCCCGTGAATTCCCGGCCGTTATAAGCGTCGATTGTTACCCTGACGGACTGGCCCAGGCTCAACCGGGAAGCGCTGATCTCGCCGATAGCCGAAGCGACCTTCACTTTGCTTAACTGGATTACGTTAATCAGCGGCCGACCCGGCGAAACCGTTTCGCCGACCTCCACTTGCCGGTCGTGAACAATCCCGGCAAAGGGAGCTCTCAGCAAAGCCCGCTCAACCTGTCTCTGCAAGATTTTAAGGTTGGCCCGGGCGTCCTTGTAACGCGCTTCGGCCTGGCGGATATCGGCCTCGTAGGCCCGGCTGTCAAGCTGCTTTTCGGCCAGTATCCGGTTCGCCTCAGCTTTTTCCCAGGCGGAGCGGGCCAGCGCGATATCTTTTTCCCAGCTTTGGGAGTCAACTTCTTTTTTTACCAGTTCATAGGCGGCCTGCGCTTGTCGCAGGTTAGCTTCGGCCGAGTCAACATCCTCATCCCTGGCCCCCTTTTCAACCAGGTTCCAGGCTTCTATGGCCGTTGTCAGTTGAGCTTCCGCCGCTTCCTCCCTGGTTTTCGCGTCATCATACCGCTGGTTGGAAACCGCCCCCTGGGCGAATAGTTTTTTTATCCTTTTAAAATTATTCAGAGCGTTGTCATAGTTGGCCTGGGCTGAATTCCGGGCCGCCAGGACCTGCTCGCGCTCTTCGGGACGGGCGCCGGACTTTAATTGTTTCAGACGGGCGGCCGCGATGTCCCGGTTGGCTTTCGCCTGTTTGAGCTTGGTATTCAGGGCGGTCTCCGCGATGTTTTTAGCGTACTCATATTGAGCCAGGGCGGCGGCGGCGCCGGCCCGGGCCTGTTTAAGGCGCGTCTCAACCTGTAACACAGCGATTTGTTTAATGTATTCATAGCCCGACTTCATACCGATAAAGTTGGCTTCGGCCCGGCCCAACTGCAACTTTAAAGTATAATCATCTATCTGGATCAGCGGCGCGTCTTTCGCGATCATCTCGCCTTCCTTGGTATAAACCCTGGTGACCTCTCCGCCGACCTGGGCGGAAACCGCGGCCTTCAAATAGGCTTCAACCGTTCCGGTCGCTTTTAAACTTGATGAGATGTCAGAACGCCCGGCCACGATAACCTCCACCGGTACCTTGTCCGCGCCGGGTGATTTTTTTTGGTCAGGCTGAGCGTAAAGGAAAGATTTTCCTCCCCAGACAATAGTTAGCAGCAAAATTACGGATAATTTATTTTTGCGGTTCATTGACAAATTCCCCTTCACTTAACTTTAATCCCACGGCTTTTTCCAGTTCCGCCAACGCCAACCGGTAGTCAAAGCGGGCTGACAGGCTTTCGGTTTGAGTGTTTAACAACGCCGTATGAGCCTCCATCACGTTAACGCTCTGAACCAGACCTTCTTTATATTGCAGTTCGACAATCCGGTAATTCTCCTCCGCCTGAGCTTCGCTCGCGGCCTGGGCCTCGCTTCTCGCCAGGCTCTCCTGGGCGTTGGAATAGGCGGACAGCACTTCCAGCTTTATTTTTTTATTGAGATCGGCTCGCTGACGCTGAGCTTTATTGAGATTTATTTTCGCTTCCCTGACAGCAGCCCTGGTCTGGCCGCCGTTAAAAAGTTTTAGCTCCACAACGCCGCCGGCAATCCAGCTTTCCTCCTCGCTGGTGTCGTCCCAGTGGTCAGGATCATCCTTCACCATCAGGCCGCCTTCCAGTTTATGATTGTAAAACAGACGGATACCGGGCAGGTAGTCGGCCCGGTTGACCCAGACATTCTTTTGGGCCACCGCCAGCCTTGAACGCATCTGTTGAATTTCCGGCCGGAAACGAAGAGCCAGTTCCACGCATTCCTCATAGCTTGATTTGAGCGAATCGAACGGCGTATCATCATCAACCAGGTTGAAATAGCTATCGACATCCTCGTCAATCAGAAAATTCAGGCTGGCCCGGGCCACCTTTACTCCGTTTTCCGCCCTGATCAGATTCCGCTTCGCCGCTGCCAGCCCCAGTTCAGCCCTCAGCACGTCGGTTTTAACGACCATGCCCTGTTCAGCCAAGGCCCGGGCGATTTTTAAATGCTCCCGTGTTTGCAGCAACGCCTTTTTCATTACCTCCACGGCGCTTTCCAGACTGAGCGCCTGATAATAGGCTTTTTTGACGTCAAAAATAACTTCCTGTTCGGCTCGTCGGACAACGGCTTCGTTAAGCCGCACCGTATCAAAGGCGCCAAAGAACAAAAACCATTCCCGCCCGCCATTGAAAACCGCCTGGTTGATATTCAGCGAAGCGGTATTAAAGTCAAAATCCCGGGGAGTCGCGGCAGTCAGGTCCATCCCGGCGACGCTGACCGTCTTCTCCTGTTCGTAACGATAGCGCAGATGGGAATAATCATACTTCAGGCTGACCTTTGGTAAAGCCAGGGCCAGGGCCTTGACATAATTCAACTTGCTGATTTCCAGATCCTTATTGCTCTGATAAACGCGGCTGTTGCGCTCCAGTCCCCGCGAGACCGCTTCCTCCAGGGTTAAATCCGCCCCCCCCTCCGCCGCGCCGGCAACCGCCGGCAAAAGGAAAAGGAACAGTATCGAGATAATAATTGTTTTCCACTTAATCATCATCATTTCCTTTCAGCCAAGATCCCGTTTAAAAACAGATCGCTCAGTTCATCGATCTCGGCATCAGTCAGGGAGACGTGTTTTTTCACATCTTTCCAGTAATGGAAAATGCAGGCATGGATAAAACCTGAATACAAAATGCTTAATTTCAGCGGATCAGTTTTTTTAAAAAGGCCTTGCTTGATGCCGTCGGCAAATATTTTGAAGAAGTTCTGCCTGATTTTTTCAACCTTGCCGTGAATCCGGTCAGGCTCAATACATTCCGCCTCGATAGTGACAATTTTAAATAATCCGGCATTTTCCTGGAAGTAATCCAATTGCCGTTTTAAAAGCAGTTTAAGTTTGTCGACCGGCGACAAATTCTCTTTTGCCGTTTGGGAAGCTATTTCAATCATGACGTCGATACCATCTTCAATCAAAGTGTAGAAAAGGTCTAGTTTGCTGTTAAAATAGTTATAGATCGTACCTTTGCCAAATTCAGCTCCTTCGGCAATCTCCTCAATGGTAGTTTCCGCGAATCCCCGAAGCGCAAACACTTCTCTGGCCGCCGTGAGGATATCCTGGCGGCGAGCCTGGTGTTCTCTTTCCTTCCGACTTAACTGGCTCATAATAATCTCCCAACAACCGGTTGTTGTACTGCCTGGCCATATTGTGTCTGACTGGTCAGTCAGGTGGATTACCATTCAGTCACATGATAAACCGGTTCCCAACCGCCTGTCAAGTTTTTTTTAGCGGAAGGTTTTTATTAGGCCGTCACGTAAACAACCCCACTGGTTCCCCCACTTCACTGACGGGTTACTTTTGATGATAATTTCTTGTTGACATTTTGTTTCTACCGCTGATAATTAATAATTAGTAAATATGAGAGGAGGTGGAGTTTGATGAATTGTTGGGATTTTAAAAAATGTGGACGGGAAAAAGACAAGAGCTGTTCCGCGGTGTCGGAAGACGCCGGGCGCAGTTGCTGGTACGTAGCCGGGACTATGTGCGGAGGACAGGTTCAGGGAAGTTACGCGGAGAAAATCGGCAACTGCCGTCAATGTGAATTCTATATCAACGTACAAAGCGGGGAAATTTAAACCTTTCGTCGGGGTCGGCTCATTTAGGTCGCAGATCGTAAATTTGAAAATAGCCATTGGCGTCCGTTGTGAATAGTTGCCGGTTGCTATAATTTACTTGCAGGGTCTGATTGTCGTCAAGCCGCCAGTTTTGGGTGCGGGAACCGTCGTAACCATTGGTTATGGTAAGCTGACCGTTGTTTTGCGAGAGGGCTACGGTGTCTTTTATCACAACCAGGGGACCGGTTACCTGACCCGCCAGCTTTTTCTTCCAGATCAACTCGCCGTTTTTCGAAAGACAGTAAAGACAGCGGTCCCGGTCGGCGAAAACAATCCATTCGCCGACTTCGACAGCGCCGAAATGGATGCTGTTACCAGCAGGAAAATACCAGAGTTGCCGGCCGTTCAGGTTCAGGGCATAGAGGTATGAATCATAACTGCCAATAAAAATCGTATTGTCAGTAATCAGAGGAGAGGCCAGGTTGGCGGCGTTAGTCCTGAATTGCCAGAGCAACCGGCCGTTATTTTTATTCAGGCAGTAAATGTAGCGATCAAACGAGCCAAAGATCAGATAATCTTTATATAACGCCGGAGTGGTGCGGACTTTGCCCCGGGTTTCGAATCGCCACTTTAAGCGGCCGTCTTTCAAATTGAGCGCGTAAAGGAAATTGTCCTCGCCGCCGAAATATACGGTGTTTTTATCAAGGGCGGCTTTTTCGCCAATTATTCCCTGAGCTTTAAATTCCCAGAGCAGGTTGCCGCTTCGGCTGTCCAGCGCCCGGAATTTACCGTCATAAGCGCCGAAAAGGAGTTGCTTTTCGCTGAGAACAGGAGTTGCCGTTATTTTCTCGCCCGTGTAGTATTCCCATTTTCTTCGACCGCCGCCACGTTCCAGACAAAGCACGTCGCCATTGCTTAACGTTAAAAAGATGTTTTTCCCGAAAACCACCGGCCGGGTTAAAATCGGCGCCGGGAAGCGTAATCGTTCGTAAAGTTCAAGCGTGATTCCGCTTTGCGCGAAGACAGACCAGGAAAGATTAAGCAACAACAAGAGTAAAAAAAATTTCCTCATTAGCACCCGCTTTTCGAGGTTGTTCAGGCAATTATACGTCAAAAACCCTGTATCCCCGAATAAATTTTTACCAATATGCGATAATCGCAAATTCATTAAGGGGAAAATATGATAGAATTGCGACAATCCATCCAGGTCTGGATAGTTTATGAAACTGGTTATCTTTACCGATCTTGACGGCAGTCTCCTCTCAACCGACGGTTTTCAGTTCAAGCCGGCCTTGCCGGCTTTAAAACGCGTTAAGACGGGCGGGACGCCCCTGGTTTTTGTTTCCAGTAAAAGCAGCGCCGAGATTAAATATTACCAGGACTTGATGGGTGTTGAAGGCCCTTTTGTCTGTGAGAACGGCGCCGCGGTCTATCTGCCGGCCGGCTATTTCAGGAATGTCCGTTTTGATAAAACCGTCCCCGGCGGGGGCTTTATCGAATTAGGCCCTTCAACCGCTGAGAGCCGGGACTGGTATCGTCTTCTGAAAAAAGAATTTCCCGGACAAATTAAATTCCTCGGTGAGAGTCAGGTTGAAGAAGTAATTGCCGATACCGGTCTTCCCCGGGAACTGGCGGCTCTGGCCCGGACACGTCAGTATGACTGCCCGATCAAGCTTGAAAACCCCGGTGAGGGATTGCTCGCCGGCATTAGCGAACTGGCTTTCAAACAGGGTTTTAAGATGGTTGCCGGCTCCCGTTACTATCATTTCTTACGGAATAATGACAAAGGTAAAGCCGTAAAATTATTAATAGAGTTATATCGAAACAAGGCGGGCGGGGAAGTCCTCAGCGCCGCTGTGGGAGACAGCCCCAACGATTTATCGATGCTGGAAAAGGTCGATTATCCCGTGCTGGTCCAAAAGAATAATCGGGAATTTGACAAGCGGGTTAACCCGGCCAATCTTCACAAAATCAAGCAGCCAGGCCCCTGGGGCTGGAACGAGGGAATCCTTGGTTTGCTGGACCGCTTCACTGAAATTCCGCTCATCCTGGCTTCCCAGTCACCACGCCGGGCCGCTCTCCTGAAAAAGGCCGGTGTTAATTTTGAGGTTATTGTCAGCGAGATCAAAGAAGATATTCCGCCCGCTGCCACGCCGGTACAAGCGGCCGAACATCTGGCCTGGTTAA
>JAJRWM010000207.1 GCA_024276815.1 bacterium | reverse complement strand
GCAAGCCCAGGTTGACCCCGTCATATTTCAGCGCAAACTCAAGATGGTCGCCGACTTTTTCTCCGGGCCAGTATTGAGTTCTGAAAACCTCATCAACAAAGCCATCCTGAATCTTTGAAAAATGAGTGCCTGTGGTGGAAACCGATGACCTGTGCCAATTAGGCATGTCTGCAAGCGCAAACTTTTCCAGCAAGTATGTATAACCTGCCGGTCGAAAATCAAAAACGTTTATTTCCACGGGCAAACCTCACAAAATCATTATCTCACTGTAAATATAATTACAAAAGCGGGGTTTGTCAACAAAAACTATTATATTCAGCTGCATCTAAGCAAAAACAATTAAAAATAGCTTGCCATGAAACTTACAATCGCGGAGTTGCCTGCAAAAACAGTTATCACGCTGTAAAAAGGAATGGTTTGAGGGCATTTGCCCGCCGCTCGTGATAACCGCTTCCCCGGTTGGAAGCGGTCCTTGCCGGGCGACTATTTTTTTACATTCAGCCATGATCAGTGGCCCGCCGGCCTGATGAATAGCCCCGTCGACCCCGCCGCCGCCCAGTAAAGATGAATTGGCCGCGTTGACAATCGCCTCGGCATCCTGTTTCGTGATATCACCCTGAAGAATTTTTAAAAGCGTTTTACCAAATCTTTTTTCCAGGCTCATAGATTTCAACTCGCTCTAATTGGTCAAAGGCGCCAGGATTTCATCCTTGGTAAATATGGACAAAAAAGTGATCCCTTTTTTCTCGAACGCCTCCCGGCCGCCCTCCTGACGGTCAACGATGCCAACCACATATTTCACCTCAGCACCCAGAGCCTCGATAACCTCAATCGCTTTCATCGCTGATTTCCCGGTAGTGACTACGTCTTCGACAATAGCTACTTTCGCGTTATTGGGCAGCGGCGGCCCCTCGTATTGCGACTCCGTGCCGTGTCCCTTGGCTTCCTTGCGGATGATAAAACCATTTACCGGCGTACTGTGCCAGTAGCTCAAGGCAATCATCGCGCCGGTTATCGGATCAGCGCCCAGGGTCATGCCCCCAAAAGCGTCCAGTTGCTCTATGGGCAGCATGCCGATCAGTATCTTGGCTACCAGGTAAGCACCTTCGGCGTCCAGCGTGATAATTTTACTGTTCAGGTAGTAACTGCTTTTTTTACCTGATGAAAGAGTGAAATCCCCGGTTTTAAAAGCCCGGGCCTTTATCAGTTGTAACAAACGCTCTCTGTCGTGTAACATTTATCCCCCTTGCCTGTAAAAATTTTAACCTTCCCCTTGCGGCGGGCTAACTCTATCACATAATCATCAACTTTTGGGTAATCTTCTGACTCAAACGTGGCTGTTTTAAGCTCCGGGCGGTAACCGGTCAACCAGGAAACAGCCCTTCGAATCAGTCCCGGAATTAAAGCCGGACGCCGGGGCGCCGTGGGGGGCGATGTGGGGGAACCTTTTTTTATTCCCCAAAAGAGTCCCCTCACGCCCCCCTATCCATCACGCGAGTCGTCCAAGCATTAAAAATAGAACTTTGCCTTCGGCAAAAACCTTGTATATGCTTAAAATACGCTCTAGTCGGAAGTTTCATTCTGATTCCCCTGGAAACCGAGATGATGCTTCGCTTGAGAACCAACGCTGATTTCCCCGTGTTTGTTCTCATACGCTTCAATGTTCTTGCTGAGAGCGAGCATGAAAGACTTGGCGTGCTGGGGAGAAGTTATGATACGGGCCAACACGGTAACATTTGCCTTGGCCGGCATGACCCGGCCAAAATCCAGGATGAATTCCGCCTCGGAGGACATAATATTACTGATATTCGAGTAAACCCCTTCGGCGGTCTTTTCGTCAATCCTGATGGGAAGCTGCTTAACCTAGTTTTTTTTATTCATCTGTTTTCCTCCTGAAAATCAGCCTGGTTGATCAATTCTGTCCAACGTGTATTTCTCCCGCTGTTCGCAAAAAACGATAGTTTCTTAACTTGATGACCAGCAGTGAACAAATAACGGCTTTAGCGATATCAAAGGGAATAAAAAGCAGTCCGCCCGTCCAGAGTATTTTGGTAAAGCCGACGGGTTTGTTCAGCAGGTATTTCAGGTTCAGATATAATACCGGCAGACCAAAGGCGTAAATTACGATTATCCCGGCCAAGTTGGCCAGCAGCACTGTTAACAGGCGGGACGAGCCGTAAACTTCGATAATCCTACCAATTACCCCGGCCGCCGGAACAAAGCCCAACAAGTAGCCGAAAGTAGGACTGGTGACATAGGCCACCCCCCCGCCCCCGCTGAAAACCGGCAGACCGAAAAGTCCCAGGATCAAATATTCCAACTGGCTTAAAGCGCCGAGTTCCGCCCCCAGCATACTGCCGGACAGCATAACAAAAAGCGTCTGCAGGGTGACAGGAACGGCACCGATCGGGATTTTAATCATGGCTCCCACAGCCGTTAAAGCGCAGTAGAGGGCCGCCAGGATCAAGCCGCTGGTTGGATAGCGCCTGATAGTTGTCCCTGTGGTCGAAATATATTTAATCTGTCTAATTGTAGCACAGGTACCTTCCCGGCGAGTTTAAAAAAGCGCCTGTTCTTGGCTGGGTAAAAGAAGGGTTATTTATGACCGCTTTTTTCCCAGAGTTTTAATTTCTGGGAAACCAGCGCGCCGATGTCTCGGCCCTGGTAGACCGAGACAACAAAATCTTTTTGCTTGGGATCGTCCGTGATAAAACTTTCCTCGAAGTGATTCAGGACGCGGGAGATTTCATCGATCGTGAAATTATCGTCCAGAACATACAGGGTGGCGTGGATTACGCTGTCATAATGCAGGTCCAGTTGCCCGAGGCTTTCATCGTTGCACCAGACAAAGTACTGCTCGGAGGAAGATGTTCTGACAATGCGGGTAAATTTTATATCCATATAATTTCCTTAACTACTCAAGGAAAATTTCGGCTAAAAGCAGACGAAAGTTTAATTTTTTGTTGATTTTAAGTGTTAACAAAAATAAAAGTAGTTGGCGTAATCAGTGATTCGTTTGTTGAAAGGCTGAATTACCTGAAATTATCTCCTGCCCCGATAACCATTTATTATCATCCTGGTCATCAGGTCATGAGTCCGTCGCGGCGTCTTGCGAAAGCGTAAGTACGGCCATATTTTCTTTGCGGGGCGCGGTTTTCCCCCGCTGACCTGATACAAAAAGCCTTGCCCTGATAAAGTCATATTGCCAGGTACAGCCAGTTTCACATTGGAGAAAATAGCGGTTTTCCCGAAATTGTTTTTAATAAAGTAAAGTTCCTTCACGCGGCGGATATTAATGTCTCTCATAGCTTTGTCGCGGCGAAAGGAATAAAAATCCTCGAACAGAGTTCCGACCCGGTTTATTATTCTCAGGTCAGGTCGTTTGCCCAGGGTTTTCAAGTGATAGCTAAGACTCAAAAGCTGGCTGTCGTCCTCAACAAAAAAAACAGAGTTTTTCGGTAGTATCCTCATGATGTTAACGCCTAAATCATCGGCATAGAAGTGATTGCGTCGGGACTCGACGGTAAAATTAAAAAATAAGGGCAAAAAAAACAGGGGCAAGACAACCACCGCCCTTAAATATTTATTCGGCAATAAGTCGGCTGACTTATTTATCCCAACAGCAATCAGAATCGCCAGAATAATTGAAGCCGGCAGGTAGTAGACCCTGATTTCCAGCGGGATATAGTAATTTAAATTGTACAGAAAATTAAAACTGATAACCAAAAGAAAAAAGAATAAATATTTAATATTGCTGGTTTTTAAAAAATAAATACCAAATAAAATAAAAATTAATAAAAAGGGCGTGAATTCCCGTGAGTAGAGATCCATAAATATTTTTATATTTTCCTGAAACTGGTGCGCGGTCAGATTAAACATCCGATGTTTGTACTGGGAGCCGTCCAGGTGTTCTGTCAGGGTTCTCAGGCTGGTTAATTCCGTCCACTGGTGCGCGGGGTTGTTAGTGGAACGAAGCGGTAAATATAAATTAATTCCGTAAATCAGGGTGAAAATAAAAAAGATCAGCAGAAAACGGGCAAGCGTGATTCTTTTTAATT
>JAJRWM010000206.1 GCA_024276815.1 bacterium | reverse complement strand
TTATGGTTGCTGACTTTTGTTTTTATGGCGGTGTTCGCCTGCCATTCCCTGAGCAGTTTCGACTTCTGGTGGCATCTGGCCTCCGGTCGGTATATATTAAACACCGGTCAAATTCCCACAACGGACGTGTTTAATTTTACCAGTGATAACTCGGCCTGGATCTCCCCCTACTGGCTGACCCAGGTTTTATTTTACCTGGTCTTTACCTTGGGCGGGGTAAGCTTGTTAATCATTACCAAGGCCCTTATCGTCAGTCTGATCTTTATTAATATATATCATGTTGTGACGACTGACCGCCGGAATACCTTGCTGGCTTTTTTCGTCATCATCGCCGCGTACGTCGGGGCTAATTTCCGTTTTGTCGCCCGGCCGAATATCGTGACCTATGTCCTGGTAACGCCATTGATTTATCTTCTGGACCAGATAGTCGCCCGGCGGAAAATCAGATCATATCTGTTTTTGCTGGCCCTCGTCACCATCATCTGGGTTAATTCCCATGGCAATATTATTTTCGCCTACGCTGTGGCCGGCGCCTATTTCGCCGAGTATATCACCAGGGTTTACCTGCATAAACAGCCTGCTCCACCGCTGAAAAAAGTAACCGCGGCCGTTGTTGTGGTAATCCTGGCCTCACTAATTAATCCTTACTCGTATCAAGCGGTTATCTATCCCTTGAAGCTCCTGAGCGTACCGTCTCATATCTACCAGGCCGGACAAATCACCGAGTATGTTTCAGCTTCGATGAATGAATATCTGGGACCGTACGGCCTGTTCCTGGCGTTGCTGCCGATCATTCTGTTTCAATTATTAAAAAAACACAAGTACAGTTCGATCATGCTGCTGCTGGTCTTTGGTCTTATGAGTATCAAACATATCAGGCTGGGCGGCATGTTTCTGATAATCGCGGCGCCCATATATATCAACAACTTTCCCGGAAAGGAGATCACGGTTAAAAACAAGACGCTGTTTACCTTGCTCGTTATTACTTTTTTGACCATCGGCGGCTGGGCCGTTTATAGCCGGCTGGACAGCGAACGACTGAATCCTCTTTCGCTGAGTATCAACAGCCGGCATTACCCGATCAAAGCGGCCCGGTTCATTAAAAATAATTTATCCGACCAAAGAGGGCTTAACCTCTATTACTGGGGGGGCTACCTGGACTGGGTTTTATATCCGCAAAAAACTTTTATTGACGGCCGGCAGTTAAGATATAACACACCTTTTCTGGAATACAAACAGGCGTTTAAATCTCCCCTCAGCTTAAAAAAACTGGTGAACAAATACAGCCTTGATTTCGTCCTCTGGAATAAACTACCCGATGGGGCGAAGCGGTTTGATTCAGAGTATTTTCCCTACTCAGAATGGCGGCTGGTTTTCTGGGATGATATTTCGGTGCTTTATCTGAAAAACACGCCCCGGAACCAAGGACTGATCGCGGCGAATCAATTTAAACATCTCCGCCCCCTGCGGGAATCGTTGGAGTACCTGCTCTCTGACCCTGACCGCGGCGAAGTTTTCCGGGAACTGGAGCGCAGTTTGCAGCTTGACCCGGAAAACCACCGGGCCTACCTGTATCGGGCCAATCTTTTCGAGGCCGACCGGGATTTTGAGAAGGCGCTGATTAATTACCAAAAGGCTCTGGAGTACGATCCCGGCTCTTTTCAGGCGGCTTACAGGATGGGTAAAATATACCAGTATTATTTAAAAAATTACGAGAAGGCGGTCAAATATTATTCTCTCACGTTACAAATCAAGTCTGACGATGTTTTTGCCTTGAATAATCTAGCCGGGATCGCTTTGGCGAAAAAATCATATCGGAAAGCGGAAAATTATCTTTTGCGGGCGATCGAGATTAAACCGGACTATGTCTATGCCTATTACAACCTGATCCAGGTTTACAAGCGGACCGGTTCGCCTGAAATAAAGAGGATATACCGATGGTTTATCGCTAATCAACGCCTGGTGCCTCCGGAGTTAAAAGAGGTCATTGAGGAAGCCCGCCAAGCTGATTTTCAGTAAACCCGACCTGGTTCCCGGGGTTACAGTATTAATAAGCCGCCGATAATATGTTATTATGACCGCAGAGGTGAACAATGGCGAGGAACGACTCCTGATGTTTTTAGTTTTGTGAAATAGTAATAATATGTAACAATTTCGGTGTTATTATATATTATAATAGCCGGGCCGGATGGTAATTTCGATTTTCAGCGATTAGTTTTTGGCTTAAGGGAAAAAGTTGATGTGGGAAAAACTCAACAATAAAGTGCTCAAACTCTACCGGGAAGGTAAGTATCCAGAGGCTCTTAAAGCAGCGGAAGAAGCTTTGAGTTTAGCGACCAAGAGTTTCGGTCAAGAAGATCCCAAGGTGGTCACCTCTTTGAACAACCTGGGTTTTATCTATCAGGCTCAGGAAAATTATGAGGCCGCGGAGAATAATTACAAACGGTCCCTGGCCTTGAGTATCAAGAGCCTGGGTGAATACGACCCCCAGGTCGAGGTCGCGCTGAATAACCTGGCTGACCTTTATTTCGGCCTTGGTAAATTTGACGAGGCTGAACCTTACTATCGACGCGCGCTGGCGATCAACGAAAGAACCCTGGGGCTGGAACACCCTGACGTGGTCGCTTCCGTGAACAACATGGCTAAGCTCCTTCAAGTCCAGGGAAGATACCCGGAAGCGGAAGCTTTATACCAGCGTGTGCTGAAAATTCAGGAAGAAACAGCCGGCAGGGAGGCTCCAGTTTTAATCGCCACTCTGAACAAACTGGCCGATATCCAGAAAGTCCAGGGGGATCAGGACGCCGCCGCGGCCCTTTTTACGCGGGCCCTGGCTTTCAGCGGAAAGGCCGCTGAAAGCGAGTTGGGAAACGTGGTTTTCACCCTGGTTAATCTGGCCGAGATTTTTGAAGCCCAGGAGAAAAACGCCCAAGCCAAACTTCTTTATAAGCAGGCGCTTTCAATTCAGGAAAAAAACTTGGGGGAAGAACACCCTGAAGTGGCGAAGATTTTAACCAAGCTGTACGTGATCTATAAAAAACTTAAAAAAGAAGAAGACGCCGATTTTATCCTGAAACGCATCAATAAAATCCGTATAGACAAACCTGCGGTTTGAAGAAAGATGTCTTCGACTCCTCCGAATCGCCCGCAACAGTGCCCGCTTAGAACATTTATAGCGGTTCTTAATAAAGCAGGCGGTGTTAAAAAGTAGCTAAGCGATATTTCCTCAGACTGTAAGCCTGCTTACCCTTATTAAATCTTCTTGTATGGATAAAAAATTAAGCCGAGCGTCTTTCGCCGGGCGCTTTTTCAGAGACCGGCAGGGTAATCCCTGGAAAACAAGAGACTATCAGAGAAAATCCTTAAATTCACGACAAAAACGAAAAGTTCTGCGGTGCGGCCGTGACGTGGGTAAAACTTCGGAAATCGAAATTGTCGCGCTGCACACCGCCTATTATAACGACAACAAGGAGTTGTTGATAGCCGCGCCGAGGGAAAACCACCTGCTGCCCTTAATGGAAAGAATCGTTGACCGCGCTCAACAGATTTACCCCGAGAAGCAGGTCAAGGTTAAACGCAGCCCCAGCTACCGGCTCACTTTTCCCAACGGCACGGTTTTATGGGGCCGGATCGCCGGGCACCGGGGGGTTAATTTCCAGGGTATGCACGCTGATTTTGTCTGGGTGGACGAAGCGCAGGAGTTTAGCAACGCCGCCTGGAGCGAACTCCTGCCGGCTATCAAGGGGAAAGGTTCTCTCTGGATTTATGGAGTGCCCAACGGGGTCCGCAACCAATTTTATAACTTTACCCAAATGGATTTATTCCAGCAATTTCACTGGCCTGCCACCTTAAACCCCGATTTTAGCGAAGAAAGACGCCAGGAGATGGCCGCGCTGTACGGCGGGGAGAACTCTCCCGAATATCTTCATTTCATTTTAGGCGAGCATGGCCGGCCCCGGCTGGGTGTTTTTGATTTTGACCTGTATCAGACCAGCAAAAAGGACTTTGCCAATTATCTGCTCTTCAAAATTACCGCCAATGATCTGCCGCTTCATCACCTGGAGGATTTATTGCCCTTTCCCCGCCTCTCGACACCGGTTTACCTGGGAGCGGATCTGGGCTACGCTTCGGATCCCACTGAGATTGTCGGCTGGCATATAGATAAGGGTATGATGAATCCGGCCTTTCGAATTCACCTGGAAAACGTGCCCTATAATTTGCAGATCCGGATTTTTGAATACTTGCGTCAGCAGATTAATATCCTGGGAATTGGTATTGACCTGGGCGGAAATGGTCTTGGTGTGATGCACCAGTTAATTGAAAAAGACCCGGAATGGGAACGCTTGATTAGCGGGATTAATTTCGGCGGCTGGGTTACGGTCAGCTACTCGTCCGACCGGCCCTGCCGGGAACCGGCCAAGAAATTTATGACTACCCTGCTGGAAAGAAGGCTGCAAAGCGGGGCGATCAACATGCCGGCCAGCGACCGTGAACGCGAGGATCAATATATCAACCATACCTTCCAGGTGAGCGAGCAGGGGAGAATTGTCTATTCCAAGGGCAATGACCACATCATCGACGCCGACCGCTGCGCGGCGCTCTGTTTCAACCAGAACAATCTGGAGTCTGATCTTGACAAGGACCCGGGCATCATCATCCAGGGCTGCTGATTTATCTTCTGAACCAAGAGACATTAACTTCTTGATTCCAGAACTTTCACCGGTGGCTCTCCCTCTGACAAACAAGACGGAGAGCCACCGGTAACAGAGAGTACGAGCCTTTCTGTAAATAGGCTTTCATGGATTTAATAATTCTCTGTTGCAAGTCATCCTTGTCTTTCAAACCGGTAAAATCAATGTCCAGCTTGTCCAGCAAGACCAGGAACGCGCGGACGACCTCGGTTTTAGCGAACTTCAGTCCACCCTTACGGTGTGACTTCTGACCGATGGTTTCCAGGTAGACCAGCATGTCATCCGGCATCGTCAGGGTAACTTTCTTGTAATCGCTTTTCTTTACCATAATTTTTTAACCTCCACAGCAAAATTTGGCGTTTGACCGCCTGGCAACAATAAAACACACGGTTGCCTTAATGCATTTTACGTGCCAAGCGGCAAAAAATCTTCTCGGCCACCCTGAGAAAGTTATATAAATCACTAACTGACCACCTATTCATCAGATTAACTGTTTTGTTGACGACACCTGGCCGTGCAAATCATTGCGCAAAATATCAGGTGGTTGTCGGCGTCGATGCGCAATGGCTTGCGCTAAAGGTTGTATCTCTTGATTTTATATTGAAGATTGCGGCGGGATATTCCCAGGATTTCGGCCGCCTTGCCGCGGTGTCCATCGGTTTCAAACAGGGTTTGCTCCAGATAGAACCTTTCAGCCTCTCTAGTTATTTGTTCAATCATTTCTTTTAAAGACAGCGCTTTATCTGACTTTTTAACTGACTCCATAAAGTGCGGAGTGGTCACTCCATTAATAGTGATTTCGTTTTTCTGCATGATGACGGCGTGCTCCACAATGTTTTCCAGTTCCCTGATGTTGCCCGGCCAATCATGACGACTTAAAACGCTGTAGGTGGAGGCGCTGAATTTAGGACAGGGCAAATTATATTTGCGGCTATACTTAAGCGCAAAGGTCTGCACCAGCAGAGGGATGTCTTCCTTGCGCTCACGCAGGGGCGGCATTATGATCGGTATAACATTCAGGCGGTAAAAAAGATCACTCCGGAACCGGCCTTCCCTGGTCTCAACATTCAGGTTTTTATTGGTCGCCGCGATGACGCGGACATCCGAGCTTAGATCGCTGGTGCCGCCAACCCGCCTGAAGGTCTTTTCCTGGAGGTACCTGAGCAACAGGATTTGAAAAGTCAGGGAAGTTTCGCCGATCTCGTCCAATAACAAGGTGCCGCCGTTGGCTACCTCGATAAGACCTTTTTTGGTTGTGACCGCGCCGGTAAAAGCTCCCTTTTCATGGCCGAATAACTCGCTGCTGAGCAGTTGATCGTTTAGCGAACCGCAATTTATCGCGATAAACTTCTCATCTCTTCGCTTGCCGGCGTTGTGAATAGCCCGGGCGACCAGGTCTTTCCCCGTGCCGCTTTCTCCCATAATCAGAACGGTGCCTTCATTCTGACTGATTATTTTCAGGGAATTAATGATATTTTCAAAGGCGGGGCTTTTGCCGATTAACTGGTTAGCTTCCTGAATAAGTTCAATTTTTTCACGTAAAAAAGCGTTTTCTTCTTCAATCTTTTTCTGTTTCAACGCTTTTTCGATGGTAAAAACCAGTTCCTCATGACTAAAGGGCTTTTGCAGGTAATCATCAACGCCCATT
The DNA here is from genome assembly GCA_024276815.1 of bacterium. Lineage (GTDB taxonomy): Bacteria > JACRDZ01 > JAJRWM01 > JAJRWM01 > JAJRWM01 > JAJRWM01. The sequence continues at coordinate 1,448 of JAJRWM010000206.1, read as the reverse complement.
TTCAGCGCCTGAACCACGTTGTCGACCGTGGCGAAACCGGTTATCAGTATTACCAGGGTATAGGGGCTGTTTTGTTTGGCGTATTTCAGGACTTCGAGCCCGCTTTTGCCCTCCATCCTGATATCAGTAATTACCAGATCGTAATAATTGCTTTTAATCGCCTTGATAGCCTCGTTGCCGTTTTTACATAAATCCGCTTCATAGCCCAGAGAGTTCACGATCATCTTGATGATCAAGCGCATTTCAGATTCGTCTTCAACTATTAAAACCCGGTACTTTTCCATCAAGCCCGCCTTGCGTTCTACCTTCAGTTTATTATATCAGGCCTTGAGAAACAAAAAAATATTTCTTTACATGGTGCTTTACGAGCAGAGGCACGGACCGGTGAGCCAGACTGGTGAGCCTGCTTTAGCTGCCTTCGGCACATCAATTTCGCTCACAAGGATTTGTTCGCTTGATAATTACCTGATATCCTGCCCTGACATCTAAAACATGTTACGATCAGGTGCAAGGTTTTTAGGGGGAGATCTTTTAGACTTCGCTAAAAAACGCTCCCCGGCAACCCCCCACGCATATCTATCATTCGCATAGTTCAAGAATCTATCTATCGTGCGAGTAGTTAAGCACTAAAACTTTAATCGGCAAATCGGTAAAAGGAAACATTGCATCTGATAGAAAAACGCCCTGCTTCTATGGCAGGACTTTCACTTTCACGGTAATATCGGACTTGAGCCGATTATGACCGCATAAAGCGTAATCCGGATCCTCGCAGTGGATTATCTGGACTGAAAACTCATGCTCGCCCGGAGCGTCAAACAGATAATAATCCTCCGTGACCGAGGGCGGTAAACGATCTTCCGTATCATGCTTGAAGGTGCGGACATCTTTATGGGCGTGAGGATGGGCATAGGTCTTGTTTTTCACGGTCCAGGACCAGGAATTACAGACCATATTTCGGTCAACAAAAAACTCGTAAATCCGGGCGTAACCGGTAATCGAGACATGGATCTGGAATTTTTCCCCGACTCTTACTTCGGGGGGATAGACTATTTTGAGCCGGCCCTCGGTGGTCGTATCGTAAACAATTTCCGAAGTTTTAGCTACTTGCCCGGCAAAAAGATTAGCGCTGAGCAGGCACATTAACATGATTGAGGAAACAACTGGAAACAGGCGGATATGTTTGACCATTCTTTCACCTCCGAAATTTCATAGCGATTCTGGCGCCCACTACCTCTCGGTCAAACCTGACATTTGATCGCGACAGGCTCAGGAATTAGCTTTTACTATCTTGGATTCTTAGTCAGGGCAAAACGATTCATTGGAGATTAACGAAGGTCAACAGGTTGATTCAATATCCATATCCCTGTAATAATTAAGGGGAAGTTCTTTCACATTAGAGCGTGTTTCAAGCTTACGCAAGGTATTTTGTGCCGAAGGCCAATTTATAT
>JAJRWM010000205.1 GCA_024276815.1 bacterium | reverse complement strand
ACAGTATGAGTGACTTCCTTGCCATCGAGAGTTTTCGTTATAATTTCCTCAGCGGCCTTCTGTTTCCAGAGCTTCATCTGCTCCTTGTGCGAGACTTCCACGACAATATCCGGCTTAATTCCCTTGCCGTGAATCAAGCGGCCCTTGGGCGTATAATAATGAGCGGTCGTCAGCCGTAACCCCGAGCGGTCGTCCAGCGAGAGAATACTTTGGACAGACGCCTTGCCAAAGGTCTGGGTGCCCAGGATAATGCCCCGGTTCCAGTCCTGAATCGCTCCGGTGACAATTTCCGAGGCGCTGGCGCTGCCGTTGTTCACCAGCAATACCAGAGGGAAATCCGGGTGGGACGGTTTCTGGTCCGCGACAAACCGCATATTCTGGTTGGCTACCCGCCCCTTGGTGTAAACAATTAGCTTGCCCTGGGAGATGAACTTGTTGGCGACCTCAAAAGAAACGTTCATCAAACCGCCGGGATTCAGACGCAAATCCAGCACCAAAGCCCGCATCCCTTGCTTCTCAAGGTCTTTGAGCGCCGCTTCAACTTCTTTGCCGCTGCGTTCCTTGAACTCTTTTAAGCGGATATAGCCGATATTGTCTTCCAGCATGCTGTAGCGTACGCTTTTGATCTTGATTATATCGCGCACGATAGTAAAATCGATCAGGTGGTCTTCGCCCTCACGCCAAACACTGATAGTCACCTTGGTGCCCTTTTCCCCACGCAGTTTGTTGACCGCTTCATTAATATCCAGCCCCTTGCTCGACTCGCCGTCAATTTTCATGATGCGGTCACCGGCCTGAACCCCGGCTCTGAAGGCCGGCGTATCCTCAATAGGCGAGATCACGGTTAACAGGCCGTCCCGGATGCTGATAGTTATACCCAGTCCGCCAAAACTCCCCCGGGTCTGGGTTTTCATTTCACTGAAATTAACCGGCGGCATGAAAGCGCTGAAAGGATCCAGGGTTTTCAGCATTCCCTGGATCGAGCCGTAGACCAGTTCCTGGGAATCTACTTCATCAACGTACTTATTCTGCACCAAGCTTAAAACCTGGGAATAAACCCGGAGAAATTCAAAGATGTTTTGATTGGCCGCGGCAATATTGGTCGCCTGGCTGATAATAAATACGCCCATGAAAAAGATAACCACCGCCGCAAGCCATTGCTTTTTTAACCCCTTAAATCTTTTAAACATTATCCACCTCGTTATTTTTTACTCAACCAAAGCCGGGGATTTAATTGTCGGGCGCCTTGTCGGACCTCAAAATAAAGGTACGAGCCGCGTATCGAACCGGTATCCCCAACCGCTCCGATCACCTGGCCGCCCGACACCTTGTCGCCCACACTTACTTTAATCCCGGAAAGATGTCCGTATAAAGTATAAAATCCAGCCTTATGATCTACGATTATTATTTTACCATATCCGCGAAACCAATCGGCATAAAGTATTTCACCATCGGCAACGACTTTGACCGGCCGGCCGGTAGGCGCGTTGATATCCATACCCTGATAATCATAAAAGGTGCCAAATTCCGGATGCTTTTGCCGGCCGAATTCCCGGCTGACAACTCCATCTGTCGGCCAGGGCAGGGAACCTTTGCCTTGATATAAAGACGAGTTGCCGAAACGGGTTGAAAGAGCGCGGCTCTTTTTTTTACCCAGTTCGGCTATCAGGTTTTTCATCTGGCCGGCCGCTTCTTCCAGTTCTGAAACCGCCCGCAGGTAATTCTTTTTCCGCCGGCGGACGGAATGCAGCAAGTCCTTCTTCTTGGTTTGATTGGCCACCAGTTGCCTGAGTTTCTTTTTCTTCTCTTCGTTCTGCTCAACGATCTCCCAGCGCTTCTTTTCGGTGGCGGCTTTCTGCTTTACGATCTCCTGGTAATCCGCTTTCAGCCGGGCGAAAAGTTCCCCATCGGCGGCGGCGATCTGCTTGATTAATTTGTAACGCCGCCAGAATTCCGATAAATCGCGGGAGTTCCAGATGATGTTATCAAAACCCAGCGCCTGGGCTTTGTATATCCCGGTCAGACGCTTGATAATCGCCGCCTTTCGGCTGGTAAAGTCTTTTTCCAGTTCGTTAAGCCGGCGCGACAGCTCTTTCTTTTCTTTTTCCTTTATTTTCAGCCGCCGCTTGATTTTCTTGATTTCCGTACGGTATTTATCTATTGCTTTATCCAGGCGGGAGAGACGGAAAAGGATGTAATTCTCTTCCTTCTCCATCTTCCGGGCTTTCTTTTTTTGCCAGGATAATTTTTGTTTGACTTGCCTTAGGCCTTTTTCCTTTTCGTTGATCTTCTGATCAAATTCGGACAGGGATAAATCTTCGGCTCGGGGCGCGTATTGAAACAGGAAACCGGCAAAAACCAAAAAAAGAATAAAGATAAAAGTCGTTTTTTTCATCTTAATTAAAAGTGGCAGGCAGGAACTTGCGGACAGCGGCGAAACTCGCCCCGCCGCCGAGGGCAATTCCCAGGACGATTATAATAAAGCTAAGCGATAACGGCAAAAAAGTAATCCCCACCTGCTCCTCAAAAAGCAGGAAGAATCCCAGCTTCAGCAAACTGACCGCCAAAACCCCGCCCAGAAGCCCCTGGCTTATGCCCTGCACCAGGTAAGGCCCCCTGATAAAATTCTCGGTCGCCCCGACCAGGCGCATGATAACGATCTTGTCCGAGTTAAGGTACACGGTCAGACGAATGGTGTTGGTGATGATAAACAGCACTCCGACCAGCAGAGTTATCCCCAAAGCGAAGCTGATTTTTCTAAGCAGTTCAATCACTTTGAAAAACTGGCTCAGCCATTGCCGGCCATATCTTACCTCTTCAACGCCCGGCACTCTCTCGACCTGACGAACCAGCTGGTCCATTTTGCTTTCCGCGAGATCATCGCGGCTGACTTTTATCCGCACCGAGGCCGGCAGGGGATTGACACCAATAATATCTATCAGCTCTTTCAATTCTTCATCGGCGGTAAATTCTTCCAGCGCCGCCTCCTTGCTGACAAAGCTCACCTGGTCAACTCCGGTCAGACCGCGTATTTTCTCCTGAACCAATTGATAGTCAGCCTTCTCCTCAAGAAAAGCCGTTACCTCAATGTCGTTTTCCATTTTCCTGACTAAGTTGTTCAGGTTGAAAGTAATGGACAGGAATATCCCCAGGATGGCCAAAGCGACGGTGATGGTCAGCAAGCTGAGGAAATGCGTGGCCTTGCCCCGACGAAAATTTAAAGCAGCTTCGCTGAAGAAATACAACCAGTCACTGATGAGTCGCGCCCTCCACGACACCGCCGGTTAACCTGCCATGCTCCAGATAAACAACCCGCTTGTTCATGTTTTTAACCATCTCAATATCGTGGGTAGCCACAATTACCGTGGCCCCCTTCTGGTTAATGTCCAGCAACAGCCGCATGATATCCTTGGAAATATCAGGGTCCAGGTT
>JAJRWM010000204.1 GCA_024276815.1 bacterium | reverse complement strand
ATTGTTTCTTCAGCCTACCGAGGCTACATTCCCAAAAATTTTGTCAAGAAAATGATCATCGACAAAAGGCTCCACAAAAATCAGGATGTGTACAAGTCGCTGATCATTTACCAGAGAAACACGCGGAGGAAATAAGCCTGTTTTTAAATTCCGGCCCTTTGCGAGACAGGGCAACCGGCAAAGACCGCCCCGCGCGCGGGTTTTCGCTTTCTGATTTTTGATGTCCTAATTGGAGTTTGCGATTGCCCTGGGAAAACGTAACCCGTCAGTGAAGTGGGGGAACCAGTAATGTCATGCCAGCGTATGCAGGAATCTAGTGGATTCCCGTTGGCACAGGAATGACAAAGAAGGTCTTTTCCCCGGAAGACTGACGGGTTACGGGAAAACAAGTTTTATTCTTTACAAACATATGAAAACAGTATAGACTCCTCCTTTGTCCCTAAAGCAAAATAAAACCTTAGGCAAGGTGATGTGGGGGAACTCTTTTTACGCCAAAAAGAGTTCCCCCACGCCCCCTTCCCAAAATATAAACTGGCCTTTCGGCAAAAACCTTGTATGAGCTTGAAATACGCCTTGGTGACGGCGGGCATTTACATGGAAAGGCATTAATCTATGATCTCAGCAAACAAGATATCGCTGCATTACGGCCAGCGTAAACTATTTTCAGATGTAAGCATTATTTTTACGCCGGGCAACTGCTATGGACTTATCGGGGCCAATGGTTCAGGCAAATCCACTTTTTTAAAGATTCTTTCCGGCGATATCGATTCTACCGCCGGCGACATCGTGTTGCCGAAAGGTAAACGGGTTTCATATTTGAAGCAGGATCAGTTCGCCTACGACGAATACCCCGTTTTAACCACTGTTATTATGGGCCATAAAAGGCTTTATGACATTATGACAGAAAAAGACGCGATTTACGCGAAAGAAGATTTTTCCGACGCGGACGGCTTTCGCGCTTCGGAACTTGAGATTGAGTTTGGCGAACTGGACGGTTGGTCGGCTGAATCCGACGCGAGCAAGCTTCTGTGTGAGTTGGATATCCCCAAGGAATTCCACGAAAAACCGATGAAGCAACTTGAGGCCGGGGAAAAAGTGCGCGTTCTTCTGGCTCAGGCGTTATTTGGCAATCCGGATGTCTTGCTGCTGGATGAGCCTACCAATCATCTTACTGTCGAAACCAGTATGTGGCTGGAGGAGTTTTTATGCGATTTTGAGAATACCGCGATTGTGGTTTCGCATGATCGTCATTTTTTAAACAAGGTCTGCACTCACATCGCCGACATTGATTACGGCAAAATCAAACTGTACCCCGGCAATTATGATTTCTGGTTTGAGTCGAGTCAACTGGCGTTAAAGCAACGTAGCGAGTCCAATAAAAAGATTGAAGCGAAACGAAAAGAGATGCAGGAGTTCATCGCGAGATTCAGCGCCAACGCGTCCAAGTCCAAACAGGCGACCAGCCGCAAGAAAATCCTGGAAAAGATTACTATTGAAGATATCGGCCCTTCTTCCAGGAAATATCCCTATATTAACTTTGACCAGGAACGTGAAGCGGGCAACAACATTTTAGAGATCGAAAACTTAGCCAAATCACATGATAACCAGTTGATGTTTAAGAACTTTTCTTTTCGGGTTAACAAGGGCGACAAAATCGCTTTTGTCGGTCCTGGCGACCTGGTAAAAACAACCTTGTTTCAGGTGTTGGCCGGCGAAACCAAGCCGGACAGCGGTCACTTTAAATGGGGAGCTTCAGTAAAACAGGCCTATTACCCTAAAGATAACACCAAGTATTTTAATAACGTGGAACTTAGCATTGTTGACTGGTTGCGCCAATACACGGACAACAACGATGAAAGCTTTATCCGGGGATTTTTGGGTCGTATGCTTTTTTCCGGCGAGGAATCCTCAAAAAAGGTCAAGGTTTTGTCCGGCGGCGAAAAGGTTCGCTGCATGTTCGCCCGCATGATGGTAACTCTACCCAACGTGCTGGTGATGGATGAACCAACCAATCATCTGGATCTGGAATCAATCGAGTCTTTAAATAAAGGCTTGGAAAAGTTTAAAGGAACCCTTCTTTTTTCCTCGCATGACCATCGACTGCTACATACGGTGGCTAACCGTATTGTTGAGATTACCCCGAAAGGCTTTATCGACCGCCCGGACACAACTTTCGACGACTACCTGGCCAACAAAGACATCAGGGAGCGGTTAAAGAAATTATATTGAAGCCCTTCCGGCTCGGCGGTTGCGGATGTTTTTTCCCAATCCAGTCGGTTAAAGGCTGAAAACAGGCCGCTGAATATGCTAAAATGCAGGTGTATTATGAGTTGCCTTACTTAACATTAACAGATGACAACAAGTTCTGCTTTTTCATGCGGAAACGTCGGCCGAAGTGGAATTTTCTTTAAAAAAACGCCTGTCGTGCAGTTTCGGGTCTTGACCACAACTTCGGCATCGCGACTTACGGCATAACAGAAGCGTGCGGTAAATTCCGGAGGTTCTTTATAGGTTATGGATAAATTCAGCATCCTTTGTCTCGATGATGAAAAAATAGTTCTTTCTGTTTTAAAGAGAGAACTGGAATTGAATCCGGCCTATCGGGTTTTTACGGCGGAAAGTGCCAGAGATGCTTTGCGTTTGGTTCAGGAAAGAACTTTCGACGCCTACCTTGTCGATCAATATATGCCTCACATGGACGGCACCACTTTTGTCCGCAAATTGAAAGAAATGGACCCGGAGGCGGTTGTTTTCTATTTGACGGGGCAGGACTTTGACGGTAAAGCGTACAAGGCTTCTCTGCCGGATGGTAAAAACGGCGGCGCCTACTATTTCACCAAGCCCTGGAACGAATCGTTGTATGTTGGCCTGGCCCAGGCGCTAAAAGCGCAAAAAGAGAAAAAGCGACTGGACAGGGAAAACAAAAAGCTCAGTCTTTGGGTTAGCAAAGTGTTAAATGAAACCTCCCTGGTTCAGTTGTTGAACGAAAAGCCCGGGCTGGATAAAGTTATGGACCACTTGTTTCAGAGCCTGCAGGAACAACATTGCGTTGAAGATGTGGATATTTATTTACTTTCCGGCAAACGCCTGGAGTTGATGCGTTCTACCCGCGTGAGCAACCGCCTGACTAAAGACAACAAGGACCTGGCTTTCAAGTCCTTGTCTGATGGCCCGCTATTGCACAAAACAGCCAGGGGGTGGATTTATTACCACCCGATCGGGGTCAAGGAACAAAAGATCGGCCTGACCTGTCTGCGTTTGCAAAAAATGGATGATGACAACCTCCAGTTCATTGACTATATGATTTTCCAGGGCGGAATCATGCTGGAGCAAATGCTGGTTCAAATCCAGTTGACCAACGCCCTGTCTGAGTTGAAAGAAACCCAGAAAAAGTTGATTGAGGCGGAAAAAAGCAATTTGATCTCCGGGCTGGCCCGCTGGCTAATGCACAACATTAACAATATCATTTGCGGTTTAAAAGGCGATACTGATCTCATGAAAATGTCTTTGCATAATTTTTCCGCTGATCCCCAAAACCTGGAATCTCTAACGGCTCAGTTGGCGGACTCGCTCCCGTCTATGGAAAACGGCATTCAGCGTCTCATCCATCTGATTGACAGTTTTCGCTTCATGGCCAACATCAACAAGTCCAGCATCAGGCGCAACGAGTTTAACCGTTTGATCGAGATTGGCGTTCAGAATTTTATCGGTTTGAAAAAAGTTAATCCCAAACGGGTAAAAATTATTGAAAAATACGCTCCTTTGCTGGAATTTGTCAAAGTTAACCGCGAACTTATTGTTCGCATGATCGAAGAACTGCTGATTAAGGCTTATGACGCGCTCCAGGGTAAGCCCGGCACCATTGAGATTAAAACCAGGAAACATAAAAACTGGGCGGAGATCTCAATCACCAACAGTGGCGACAATTTGAATATCAATAATAATAAATGGCTCGATGAACCCTTGTTCAGCACCAATATCCCCCTGGAATTGGGGGGGATGGGACTGGTGTTAATTAAAGAGTCCGTTAATTTTCACCAGGGTGAAATAACTTTTACCAGCAAGGCGGGTAAAGGGTCCACTATTTTGGTGCGCTTGCCGTTGCTGGACTCGAAACTTTCCCGGAAACGCGATGATTAACAGGTGAGAATATCTTCTTCTTACCGAAAGCCTTCATACCCTTGTTCTAGTTAAGGTTAGATTTTATGACTTCCAAGAATTTGTTGATCGTTGATGACGAAAAGCGGATCAGGGAAACAATCCAAACCTATTTCAAAAGTAAGGGCTATCAGGCCCTGGTCGCCGCTGACGCCCAGGAAGCGATCAATATCATCAGGGAGTTGCCGAACCTGGACCTGATTATTACCGATGTCAGTATGCCCGGCGCGAAAGATGGCATTTCCCTGTTAACAGAAATCAAACAGAATCTCTCCCCTTTCAGCCAGGTAATCATCCTCACCGGTTATCCCAATGTCGCCGGGGCCGTAAAGGCTATGGAGAAGGGTGCGTTTACCTATATCACCAAGCCTTTCGATTTTATTGATCTGCATCGTGCGGCGGAGAGAGCTTTAAAAAAACGGCGGCAGGTTAAAATAAACATCCGGCGTGAATTACAAAAGGAAAACCTGAGCGACCTGGGCAAGCTGTGGAGCGGATTAGCTCACAATCTTATGAGTCCGGTTCAATCAATACTGGGTTTTTCGGAATTATGCCTGGCGGAAAATGATCTTGGCAAGATCAAGGAAAATCTGCGAAAAATCATCACCTCCACCGGCGCCATTCGCTCCAGCATCAATTCGCTGCTGACCAAAGTAAGAAAAGGTTACTCGGAAGATATCAGCGCCATCAATTTAAATGACATGATTAATAATGAACTGGAACTTTTAATGGGCAACCTGATGATGAAAACCGATATTGAGGTTCGCCTGAACCTGGCTCCCGAGCTTCCGCCGGTTACCGGCGTCTACATTGATTTCAGCCAGGTTTTCCTGAATGTGGTCAATAACGCGATTGAGGCGATGCGGGCCAGCCCGGTAAAAGCCCTGAGCGTTACCACCAGGGGCACTGATAATTCAGTTCTGATTGAAATTGAGGATACCGGAACCGGGATTAGCCCCCAGGATTTGCCCCGGATTTTTCAACCTTCCTTTACCACCAAAACCACCAAGCGCGGTTATCGCGCCGGGCAACTTGGCACAGGGCTGGGTCTTTACAGCGCGTTACAAATAAGCCAGGGGTATCAGGGAACAATTTCTGTCGAAAGCCGGCCCGGGCAAACCAAGTTTACGATTAAGATCCCGATCAGTCAAAAACCTGGTAAAGGCTTGGCTTGCTGAGGGTTTTCACTGTCATCACACATTGCCTCTCTTGGTTATATTTTTGTAATAAACTCCCGGGCGCAAAATTTAGAGACCCAGATGCCCAGTAAATGAGTGAGCGTGATAACAATTAAAGCGATAAATAAATGCTCCGCGATCAATCTCCAGGGAGCTGTCTCTTGCTCCCGGGCAAGATAGTAATTAAAAAGGGCCAATAATAATAAGCCCCAGAAGACGCTGACCGCGACCGCGAGATCAAGCCGCAAAAACAAGATCGGAACCAGGAAGGTCAGCGAAAAGGTAAACTTGCAAAAGAAAGTAGCCAGGGTGGCTTCCCAGATTTCCAGATGGGTATGCTTGTTTTCCGATTCTTCCGCGATGTGTATACCCAGAGCGTCTGAAAAAGCGTCGGCGATAGCGATCATGATAATCCCGCTGATTACCGTGGATTTATCATGCGTACCGGAAGATAGCCCGACCATTAAGCCCAGGGTCGTGATCACGCTTGATGTCAAACCGAAACTAAGCCCGGTTTTAAATGAATGTCTCATGCTGCTCCTTTCAGGATTACGACTAAAGCAAATTAAAAGCGCCGAAGACAAAAATCTTCAAGCTGTAAGCTTGCTTAATTCCTGACGCAGAGCCGCCGCGCCCCGGAAATGAATTCCCTTAAAGCCCAGTTCCTCAGCTTTTCGCACGTATTCGGCGATATCGTCAATATAAACGCACTCCTCAGCGTTCAAGCCTGATATTTCCAATATATGCTGATATATAGCACTGTCCGGTTTTTTAACCCCCAACCGGTAGGAAAGAGCGTAGCCGTCAAAATGCCGCAAAACCGGGAAACTATGGAGCAAATGCTCAAAATGCCACTCGTTGGTATTGGACAATAAGCAACGCTTAACTTTTTTCAGGCGATGATAGATCTCGACTACCTCCCGGTCAAGAGAAAAGATATTCACCCAGGCTTGCTGAAACTCCGACAAACTGATCCTGGCGTTAATTGCCCGGCAAACATCCCGATAAAAATGCTGAGGAGTCAGCCGGCCCTCGTCAAACTTCGCTTCCAGGCCGCTGGTAAAAACCTGTTGATATATACCAGTAGCGTTCAAAGGGGAGAATTCCGCCAGTTGGTTACAAATAGCGTGATGCGAAAAAGGACAAATCACATTGCCCAGATCAAAGACAACCGCCTTAAAAACCATTGAAACCCTATCTTCTCTTCAAGTGCCGCAGTTCAAATATTTGCGGATCAATTTCCCGGTCAATCTTGAGATCGCTTATTTCTATCACGGTCAGCGTATCTTTTTTCAAGACGTTCTTCATAGTCAGCCGGTAAGGATAATAACGGTCAGCCCCGATTTTCCGGATATCCTCAGCCGTACCGATCTTCAGCAGCTTGCCGCTCTTGGCGTAAAGCTCACTTTTGAGGGGCATAAACGATGTTTTGCTGACCCAAACCTTCCGGCGGTAGTAGGTCACGCCGGGGTTTTTGGCCGTCAATTCCAAAACATAGACTTCTTCGCCCTCCAGCTTTTCCTCGCCCAGAAGAACAGGCGTGTATTTATCCAGCAGATGACTGTTTTCCGCGGTATCCTCATAGGAAAAATCGCTGCCCATCATACCCTGACGCAACATATGCCCTTTAATGTGGATAACCTTGTCCACTTTGGGCAGGTAGAGCCACATGGACTTTCCCCTTTTTAAATAACGGGTTCCTTGGTCCCTGGCCGGCGAAAGAAAATGGAGAAAGAACATGTCTTCTCCTTGCTCATATCCCTCAAGCGTTTTTTCCCTGGTGTCGCCGGGGCCATAAGTAATAATCATTTTCATTTTAAAAGAGCTGCTGGTGAGAAAACGTTGCCGGTCCAGTTCTCTGATTATCTCAACCGGATCAGCGAGGGAATAAGCCACGCCGGTCAATAAAAACAGCAGCAACAGAATCACGAAATTTTTACCGGTCACAGCATTGCCTCCCGGGGCAGCATTTTAGAAGCCTTGTAAGCCGGCAGCAAACTGGCCAAAACAGTTATCACCAGCCCGAACAACATGGAGTAAAGCGGCGCCCCCCAGAAAAACCGGGGATATAATACCTGGCCTATGGGGATTGACATACCGCCGGCCGCGCTGCCGATGTGGATTCCGATTTTCTGGATGTAAAGCGTAATAAGGCTGCCCAAACCGGCGCCCAAAAAAGAACCAAGCAAACCAATAAAAAAACCTTCCCACAAGAATAAAACCACAACCTGAAAGGGGCGCATTCCCAAGGCCAGCAAAGTGCCTATTTCCCTGGTTCTCTCCATGACCGACATCATCATGGTGTTGGCAATCGTCAGGCCGGCCAGAACCAGGACAATCCCCATGATTAACGCCATCGAGACGTAGACTGTTTTTAAAGTCTGGGCGATGCCGCCCTGATCCATCCAGGTCAGGGTTATCAAATTATGCGGTTTAATAATTGGCTCCAGCTTGCGGACCAACCGCTCCGTGTCTTCCCGGGCGGCTAATTTAATTACCAGTTCTGTCGCCTGGTCGGGCATATCCAGCATTTCCTGCGCTTCCCTCAAGTTAATATAATAGGTCGATCGATCGATATAGTCAAATCCGGTGGAGAGGATCCCGGTAATCTTGAAGTTGCCGGCCGCGATAGAGTGATATTTCGTTTGCGACAGAACGGTCACCTCGTCCCCCCGCTTTACTCCCAGCTTGTCCGCCAGCTTCGCGCCAATCACCATGCCCCCCGGCGTCAGTTTGCCGCCCGCTTTGATGTCTTTATCAATATCAAGCAGCCCCCGCTCTGGTCCGGGCAATATTCCGATACCCACGCCCCCCTGATTGTTATCCCCGTAACTTAACAGCCCGCCGAAGCGAATCCGGGGAACCGCCAGCCTGATGCCCGGAATTTGCCGTATTTCCTTAAGCCGCTGAGTGACATCCGGAACATTAAGTTTGAGCGGCAACAGTCTCTCCTTGACCCGGTATGCCGGATTGATTATCCTGATATGTCCTGATTGCAGGCGGATATAATCATTGAGAACGGTATCAAGAATACCCACGATATGGCATAACATGTAGGTTATGGCGCCGACAGCTATCAGGATCGCCAGAGCGGTTAAAAATGTCCGCCTTGAATGGCGGAACATATTCTGAAAGCCCAGTTTGCCCAGCAATAGCATTAGCGGCGCCTCAACGCTTCAGCCGGATTCTGACGCGACGCCCGTAACGCCGGCAAGCCGGACGCCAGTATGGAAATAATAACGCCGAACATCAGGATGTAGCCTATTGAGCGCAACGACAGTTTGCTGTACATATAATCATTGATTGGGTAAGGCGTCTTCATGTTGCCGTAAAGCGCCTTCATGCTGATCCCGTGGATCTCGTAGTACCAGGTCAAAAGACCACCCCAAACACAGCCGGCCAGACTTCCGGCGGCTCCCAGCAACGCGCCTTCCCAGAGAAAGACCCGCAAAACCCGGAAACGCCGCATACCAAGAGCCATCAAAGTGCCAATCTCCCTGGTCCTCTCAAAGGTTACCATAACCATGGTATTGGTAATGCCCACGGCGGTAATGATTACAATCAAGCTCAGCATGATCGCTGTGCCGATTTTATCAATAGCGAAAGCTTTTAAAAAGTCAGCCGCCAGATAACGCCAGCCCAAAACATCGGCCTTTATCCCTTGGGCGGAAAGAAGTGTTTTGATTTTTTGTTAAACAACGGGTAATTGAGCCTCGGCGGCCGGTTTTAGCCTGACCATCAATTCCGTGATTTCATTGGGAGCTTCGGTAATTGACCGGGCCAACGACAAGGGCAGATAAAACACGTTCTGGTCAATCCAGGGATTGCCGGTTCTGACAATTCCCGCGATTTCAAGATCCATGGCTTCCAGAGCCTCGTACCTGGTACGCACCACGACCGTGATCGACTCGCCGGGACTAATTGCAAAAAGCTCGGCCAGGCTATTACCAATTAAAATTCCTGCCTCGCCCCGGTTCAGATAACGCCCTTCAATTATAGCTTTTTTCAGGCGGAAAACCTTCTCGTCCGTACCCGCGAGATCAATGCCGATTCCCATACAGGGCAACTCGTCCTCGCCATCGTTTAGACGGGCCGGGAACCGGAGACGGGGAGTAACGCCTTCAACTTGCGGTAAGTCCCCGATTGTTTTTCTTGTCCTGCCGAAGTCAGACCACAAATAGTCCAGCGGCTTTGAGTCCTTCTCATCATCAAATCCCGGCTGGGCGATCATCAGGTGCGCGGTCTGGTAATCGATGAGATTTTTCTCCGACTGAACGGAGATTCCTTGAAAGAATCCTTCGACGAAAACAAGTATCCCCAGAGACAGGGTAATCCCTAAAAGAGTCACCAGGGTGCGCTTGCGATTACGGCTCAGGTTAAGCAGGGCTAATTTAAAAAGCATGATTTATTACCAATCTTCTCTGAGCGTTTTGCCAACACGGGCGGAATTATTCCACCTTGTCTCAGAAATACCTTCCAGGAAGAACCGTCTTCCCAAAAAGGAGAGACCCGCTACCTTACGCCGACGGTTTAAACAGCGGCTTCTTTTACCTGATCGTTCTGAATTAGTCCATCAAGAATTTCCACCAGGCGGTGCGCGTATTTCATTACCAGGGGATCATGGGTCGAAAAAATGAAGGTCGTCATTAATTCCTGATTCATCCGCCGCATCAGTTGTAAAATTTCCTCGCTGGTATTGGAATCCAGGTTGGCTGTCGGCTCGTCAGCTAAAACGATGATTGGCTTTTTGATCAACGCTCTGGCAATCGCTACCCGTTGCTGCTGTCCGCCTGATAATTCAGCCGGCCGCCGGTTTTTCAGCTCAAGCAAACCCACTTGAGCTAATATTTCCTCTACTTTGTTTTTTCGCGCTGAGGAGTTTACTTTTTGGAGAAGCAGGGGGAATTCGACATTTTCGAAAGCGGTCAGAACCGGAATCAGGTTAAAGGTTTGAAAAATAAAGCCCAGATTAAGGTTTCGAAAATCAGCCAATTCGTTATCTTTAAGTCTGGTGGTCTCGATACCGCCTACTTCGATTTTTCCGGCTGTCGGTCGGTCCAGACAACCGAGTAGATTCAAAAAGGTGGTTTTCCCGGAACCAGAGGGGCCGGCAATAGCCAGGAATTAGCCTTTGGTCACGGTAAGGTCAATGCCGCGCAGGGCCGGAACAAGGGTTTTACCAACTAGATAATCTTTTGTCACTCCGGCAACCCTGCTGATGGTCTCCATTCTCTTCTCCCAAATTAATCTGAGGACAAATCACAACGTGTTCCAGGATATAGCGGTTATTCGGAGGTGGGAGTTTGCCCGCTCGATAAAGCATCTCCGGCCCGGGGTTTCCGCCGGTTGACAGAGGTCATTGTTTTGGCAAAGCCGGCGTCAAGAACCTGCCGGCAACAAGCCACCGCGTCCTCGATCATTTTCACGACGGCACCTTCCTCTTCGGATAAAAAATTGGCCAGCACGTAGGTGGAAAGTTCAATACCGGGAGGAGTGCCGCCAATTCCCAGCCGGAGCCGGCAAAAGTCAGTGGTCCCCAGGGAGTTGATGACCGAGCGAAGCCCGTTGTGTCCTCCGGCGCCGCCTGATTGTTTTAAGCGGATTTGTCCCAACGGCAGAGCGATTTCATCATGAATTACCAGGATTTCCTCCGGCGCGACTCCCTTTTTGCGGGCAAAAGACGCCAGCGCTTCGCCGCTGAGATTCATGTAAGTCAAGGGCTTTAGCAACCAAACCTTTTTGCGGTCATGGTAAAACGACGAGGAAGAACATTTCGTTTTTTACTGCCACTCAAGTTTTTCCGAACAAGCAAGCAGGTCCAGAACGCGAAATCCCAGGTTATGGCGATTACGCGCATATTGCCGACCGGGATTTCCCAATCCCGCCAGGAGACGGATCAAACTCAGGATCCTTCAGCGTCTTTTTCTTTGCCGCGGCTGGCGACTTCCGGTTCAATAGAAGCGCCTTCGGCGCTTTCCTCACCGGCTCCCTCGCCTTCGGCAACGCTGGCCTGGTGACTGATTACGACGATTAACTCATCATCATTATTGAGAATATTAAAGCTCTTATCCTGAGCCACCGCACCCACTAAAACCGAGTCGCCTATCTTTAAACTGGTAACATCGATAGCGATGTGTTCGGGGATATCGGTAGGTAACGCTTCGATTTGCAACTCGTGGAGGATTTGATCCAGAACGCCACCATCTTTGACCCCAATGGCATGACCGGTCAAATGCACCGGCACCGCTACAGTGATTTTCTCTTTCAGGGATATCTGGACAAAATCGACATGCTGAACAAAACCATTGATCTTGTCGTATTGAACTTCTTTAACAATCGCCGTTTCAGGAGTTTTTTTCTTGGCGCCGGCGATTACAAGGTTAAAGATGACCTGTTCTCCGGCCTCAGTATGAACCGCCTGGAGAAACTCCTTGGTATTCAGCTTGAGCGACATCGCTTCTTTCTTGTTGATACCATGCAGGTTAGCCGGAACCATCTTGTTGCGCCGCAAATTTCTCGCGACGGTTTTACCGCTTTCCGTCCTTAATTCAACCGCCAAATCTATCTGCTCCAATTTTCTGTCTCCTCTTTTAATTTAATCCTTATGTTATACAAACAATGAACTCACAGACTGATGTTCATGGATGCGTTTGATTGTTTCGGCGAAAAGAGCCGCTACGGACAAGACCTTGATTCTTGAAATTCTTTTTTCCTCAGGCAAGGGGATGGAATTAGTAATGACCAGCTCCTTGATTGCGGAATTTTCTATCCGCTCAATAGCCGGCCCTGAAAGTATGGCATGGGTGCCGGCCGCGTAAACAGACTTGACGCCCTTTTCCATCAGAACCTGAACAGCCTTGGTCAGAGTGCCGGCCGTGTCAATGATATCATCCAGAACCAGGGCGTTTTTGCCTTCGATATCTCCGATAATATTCATAACTTCAGCCTCATTATAATCTGTGCGGCGTTTATCAATAATAGCGATGGAAGCTTCTATTCTTTTGGCGAACGCCCTGGCCCGCTCAACTCCGCCGGCGTCGGGAGACACCACCACCAGATTCTCCAGATTAAGTTGTTTGAAGTAATCGAGTAAAACCGGGTTCGCGTATAAATGGTCCACCGGGATATCAAAGAATCCCTGGATCTGCCCGGCGTGTAAATCCATTGTGACCAAACGGTTGATTCCGGCGGTAGCGCAGAGGTTGGCAACCAACTTGGAAGTTATGGGCACCCTGGCCTCAACCTTCCGATCCTGCCGCGCATAGCCGTAGTAGGGAATAACGGCGGTAATACTCTGGGCGCTGGAGCGGCGGAAAGCGTCAACCATAATCAATAGTTCCATGAGGTTATGGTTGACCGGCGGAGAGATCGACTGTAACAAAAAGACGTCGCCTCCCCTTACGTTGTCGAGGATCTTGACAAAGGTCTCGCCGTCGCTGAAGGGCCTTATCAATATGTTTCCAAGCGGCAAATCCAAACGTTCGCTGATTTCCGCGGCCAGAACCGGATTGGATGTCCCGGAAAATAATTTTAACTTCTCCCTTTTAATTTCCCCTCCTTCAGAAGGTCCGGCGATAAGAATATGGTTTATGTTTATTGAATAACAGGCGCCGCCGGAGTGTTCTTATCGTTAAAACCACCAGCAGGCGACTAAAATTTCGTTCCGGGAGCCTATGGTGATATTTTACCATTCCCGGCTGTTTTATGGTACTCGGAAATTTCCTTGCCGGGAGCCTCAGCGGCATGCCTGATATGGCTGAAGGGAGCGATGACGGTCCCGCTCTCCAGGTCAACATTCGCCAAAACAGAAAATTTTACCCTGACGTTGTCCTGAAGCTGGCTGTCAACAACCTGGGTAACCGGGCCAATTTGACAGTTAGCGCCAATCCTGGTTTCGCCCGTTAAAAAAGTCATCGGCTCGATTACGGTATCTTTGCCGATCTCTACCCTGACATCAATATAAGTGTTTTCCGGATCAACCACCGTAACGCCATTGTTTTGCCATTTCCTGACGGTTTGCCGGTTAAGATACTTGCCGGCCCACGAGAGATCTGCCCGCGAGTTGATCCCGGTGATTTCGAGATCGTCGTGAGCAATAACCGCGTCGACCCTGCCTCCCTGTTTGCGGTAAATCTCGATGACGTCCGTCAGGTAGTATTCGCCCTGCTGATTATTAGCGGTAACCCGCTCAAGGCTGTTTCTTAACGCGGCGCTGTTAAAACAATAAATTCCGCTGTTGATCTCCTTCAGCTTCCGCTCCTAGTCTGTCGCGTCTTTCTCTTCAACGATACGAAGGACTTCTCCCTTGTCCCCCCGAACAATCCGGCCATAAGCGAAAGGCGTTTCCTTGATGGCGCTCAAAATAGTTATACCGCAGCCACTTTTTTCATGGCTGCTGATCAAGCGTTCCAGGGTCTCCGCCGTTAACAGCGGAATGTCCCCGCACAGCACCAGCACGGTCTCCTCAAGCTCAGGTTTTGCCGCCAGCACGATCTTGACCGCGTGACCGGTTCCCAGCCGCTCTTTCTGCTCCACCCATTCAACCCGGGCCGGCAAAATTTCGCGAACCAGCTCTTTTTTATATCCGAGCACGGCGATTTTTTGTTTGACTTTCAGCCTGTCCAGGGTCATCAGTAAAAAGGACAGCATAGGAACGCCATTGACTTTATGTAAAACTTTGGGCAAAGACGACTTCATACGCGTCCCTTCGCCCGCCGCCAAAATTATTACCGATATATTCAACATGAATCCTGCTCTGGCTGGGGCGGAAGGATTCGAACCTTCGAATGCAGGCACCAAAAACCTGTGTCTTACCGCTTGACGACGCCCCAAGTTAGAAGATTTTAGGTATGTTTAAGCTTTAACAACTTTTCCCATACTCGTTTCAGCCACTGGTCGCTAAGATTATTGCGGATGCTTCAACATGACTTCCGTTTTGGCTGGGGCGGAAGGATTCGAACCTTCGAATGCAGGCACCAAAAACCTGTGTCTTACCACTTGACGACGCCCCAAGTCAGAAGATATTCAGGTAAAACTAAATACTAGCTGATTTCTTCCATGTCCGCCTTGTCAGCGTTACCGCTATGTTTAATATGTTCTTCGTACGCTTTGATGATAGCGCCCTGCATATAGTTACGCATTTCCGTGTTTATCGGGTGCGCGATATCGCGATATTCCTCTTTGCGACTGACCGGTATTTGCTGGGAAACCTTTTCGATGTTTTTACCACACTGGTTACAAAAACGACTTTTATAGCGGTTCTTATAACCACATTCGGAACAAGAAATATGCATGCGGCGGCTAGGCATGACGACCAGTAGACCATTTACACCTTCAAGAATTTTCAGGTCCCGAACCACGAAAGCGTCTTCAAAAGTCACACTGACGTAAGCCTTGACCTTGTCATCTGAATTATCCCGTGTAAAAATTCTTACCTCTGTGATTTTCATTATCGCTCCACCTTCCAGTCATTAAGCATTTAACTGCATATCTTGGTAACGAAAACGGTTTCTCCTCTTCTCTTCCAGTTGTCAGATATCCTCCGCGCGTCCTCCAGGCTTCCGGCCAAACCGAAAACAGCGGACCCGCTTCCGCACAAAAGAGCCGCCCCGCAACCTGATTCCAGTAGCCGCTGTTTAATGATTCCGGTTTCAGGGCAAAGAGAATCGGCCGTTTTCTCAAAACGATTAAAAAGGTAACGGCCCAGGTCCAGAAAACTATTCGCCAATAATTCACGCCGTAGCATTCTAATATTTTCCAGCCTGCTTGTCAATTCAATTTTTAGGCTTCGGTACATAATTTCAGTGCTCAGGCTTGCTTCCGGCTTGACAATGATTACATCTTGCCGCCACCCTCGAACCGGCAGAAATTCAAGTATTTCTCCCCGCCCGGTAGCGTACGCGGTTCCGCCTTTGATGAAGAAGGGGACATCGGAGCCTAAACCGGCCGCCAGCTTCATCAGCGTCTCGGTTGAGAGAAGCCCGCCGGCCAACCGATTCAACCCCTTAAGCACGCCCGCCGCGTCAGAGCTGCCGCCTCCGAGACCGGCGCCGCGGGGGATTTTCTTCCATAATTTGATTCGCGCTCCGGAATAAAACGGGGTTTCCCGCAAAAACAATTCCGCCGCCCGCCAGGCGAGATTGCTTTCATCAGCCGGCAGCGAGCGGTCGTCAACCTCAAGGAATATTTCGCTGCCCCCTAGGCTTAACTCCAGCCGGTCAGCCAACTCAATTTCCTGGAAAATAGTCTCAAGATCATGATATCCATCAGTCCTCTTGCCGGTAATTTCCAATCCCAGGTTGATTTTCGCGCGCGCCTGGACGAGAAGTTTTTTCACCACGGTAATACTCTTTTCAGCGGTTCGATCCGCGCGTTGGCCGGGATATCCGGCTCAAAAAGTCCCGGTTTAAACTTTGTGTTAATTGTTATTTTTTGTATTTGCCATTCAATCATGGTTTGAGCGCCTATCTTCATGGTCGCCTTGCTCATAAACTTTACGCCATTGAAAGCAACCGGTTTTTCGTAAAATATTTCCCATAATTTCTCCCCGCTAACGGTTTGTTTGGCTAAATAAATAACGGCCCCGCTGTCTTTTGCAAAACCAACCCGGAGCCGGGAGTCAGGATAATGGAGAACCAGGTATTTACCATCCCGGCTTACGCTTACCACTTTATCCCCCCGGTCCGGCGGCTGGGCGGCCAGAAGATACGGCAACTCCGAGGGCAGAATATCCTCCCCCCAGAAACGTCCGGCAAAATCTTTTGGACTGCCAACATAGTAAAGCGACCGGGAAGGAATTTCCAGGACAGTTTGTTTGCCGTCGCTGAAAACGATACCGTTAAGCTGGTTCATAAAGCCCCAGCGTTCAAGCCTGATATGATCCGGCTGTTTATAAAACAAGGCTCCCCGAAAATAATCTTTACGTTCCGATTGTTTAACTTTAGCTTTGAACCAGACCCTGAGGGCGGCAATTGAAGGCCACTGTTCTTTTTGGCGTTGGTAAAGGTTGGTTAGCTGGGCCGGGGAATAACCGCTCCAAGAGCGTAAAGCAGTTCTTTTCAGGGAACAGCCGGTCAAGCCCGCCCCGGTTAACAAATAAAGAACAAGAATAACTTTTATCGGGAAACGATATTTATCTTCAGACATTGGATACACAACTCGCGGAAATGAACGCGCGCAGACTTATCTCTCAATTTCCTGGACGTCGGGAAGTTTTTTCAGCTTCAGTATAATGTTCTTTTGCTCCGGTTTGAACTCCAAAGATTTTTCCCAGGCCGTTCTCGCGCTTTTCCAGTCCTTCATGCGGAAATAAATATCGCCAAGATGGTCATAAATAACCGGGTCGTTTTCAATCTTGAGCGCGGCGTCCAGAATAAAAGACAACGCCTTGCCATATTCTCCCATTTTATAATATACCCAGCCCAGGCTGTCCAGGTAATAGCCGTTTTGGGGTCCAGTTCCAGAGCCTTGCGGATGACCTCAAGAGCTTCCTCAAGGCGGACCCCGCGTTCGGCCCAGAGGTAGCCCAGATAGTTAAAAGCGTCCGCTTTTTTGGCGTTAAGCAAAATCGCTTTTTGAAACTGTTCAATTGATTGATGGTAATACTTCTGACTGAGGTTTTCATAAGCTTCACCCAGGAAGAAGAAGACCTCGGAATTGGTGTCATCCAGACCGATCGATTCTTCCAGGGCCTCAACCGCTTCCTGGTAACGACCGGCCCGGTTATAGGCCAGCCCGAGAAAGAAAAACAAGCCCGGGTTTCGCGGCGAAAGAGTGGCGGCTTTCTCCAGTATGGTGATCGCTTCTTTCTGCTTGCCGATCCGTCCGTAATTATAGCCCAGATGGATATAAGAGTTTATTCTCAGGAAAGGATTGGCGAGAAAGCCCTCCTTGGCGACAATTTCCTCGAAATACTCAATCGCCAACTGGTAGTCATTCTGTCTTTCGTGTAACTCGGCCAGCAGGTATTTGGCCCCGAAATCGGAAATATTGTTCTTGGTATATTCCGTGTACTCCTCGATCTTTTCGTTCAGCAGGTCGAGCTTGTCGTAAACTTCAGCCAAAGTAACGTACGATTTGATCGCTAACTCGGAAAAATACTCAAGACCAACCACTTTCTCATAATATTCACGGGCCAACTGATAATCACCCTGCTTATGATAGATCTCCGCGATAGCGAACAGACTTTCCTGATCCCGCGGTTTCTTCCGCAACGCCTGCTGATAAATGTTGATAGCTTTATCAATCTCTTTTTTCTTCAGGTAAAGGTTGGCGATACTTTCGATTGTCCTGATATTGGTCGGCGAAAACGCCAGCACGGTCTCGTATTGCTCCAAATCCTTGTCGAACTGATTAGTCGCTTCATAGATATTGGCCAGTTCCAGGTACAGGTCAACCCTGGAAGGATTCAGGTTGAGCGCACTGGTATAGGCGTTAATAGCGCTTTGCCGGTTTTCCATCTTAAGATAGAGTTGCCCCAAGCTAATGAAGGGCGTCGGGTTATCCGGTTGAATCTCCGCGGCCTTTTCAAACTGCCTGACCGCCTCCTGGTATCGCCCTTTAGCATATAGCAAACTACCGTACTGCATACGGGCCAGATAGCTCTCAGGATCATACCGAACAGCTTTTTCAAAAGTAACAAGGGCCTTATCGGTTTCTTTTTTCCCCAGTTGCAGGACGCCCAGAAAGACATAGGCCGGGCCGT
>JAJRWM010000021.1 GCA_024276815.1 bacterium | reverse complement strand
TTGGGACAGCGTTCCTGCTTACACATCGAAGCGATGTCGGCAGCGCTACTAAATTTGGTATCTGGTTTTATCCCCCGCATACCTCACTTATCGGCAAAGCGTTCCCAAACATGTAACATTATGATTAATAACTGCTATATGCCAGGTTTTCAGGTTGACTGCTGTCGTTTCCTTCATCTGCCAGGAAATCATTATCCTGATATACCTGTTTTTTAATCTGTATCCCGATAACTGAAACCAGTCAACCGGATAAGGGCCAGAGCAAAGCGCAATCAAGGGTAAATTTTGCTAAAGCGTATTCCCGGTTCACGAAAAATTCAAGAAAAAAATTGCTTTTTGGGGCTTGATTAAGCTATATTTCTATATCAGGGACAAACGAATATTGTGCTTTATTATATCAACGATAACAGCAAGTTATAGCGCTTATCAACCGTAAGTTGTCCGTAGTGGGTAAAGCCCGCTATCCGTGACCGCATAAATAAAACGGAGACAAGGAAAATATTTATGAAACACCAGGAACTAATCGTGGTTTTGGACTTCGGCTCCCAGTACACTCAGCTCATCGCCCGTCGCGTCAGGGAGAGTAACGTTTATTGTGAAATTCATCCATATAATACGGATTTGGGGAAAATTAAAGAGTTGAAACCAAAGGGAATTATCCTTTCCGGCGGTCCGGCAAGTGTTTACGCTCCCGACGCTCCCAAGATCGATCCCGGAATCTTTACCTGGCGGATCCCGATCCTGGGTATTTGTTACGGTATGCAGATTATGGTTGACAGCCTGCGGGGCAAAGTCGAGCCGTCGCAAAAACGTGAGTACGGCCGGGCAATGCTGGATATTAATCAGGGTAATCCATTGTTCAGGGATATCTCAGGGCAAATCACGGTGTGGATGAGTCATGGCGATCAGGTAACCAGGTTGCCGGACGGCTTCGAGGTGGTCGCCTCGACTGATAACGCTCCGCAAGCCGTGATCAACAAAGATAATTTGTATGGTATCCAGTTTCATCCGGAAGTTATCCATACTCCTGAGGGCGACAAGATTTTACGCAACTTCTGCGTTGAAGTATGCGGTATGTCCGCCGACTGGACAATGAAAGCCTTTGTTGAAAGCGCGATTGAGGATATCCGCGGCCGGGTTGGCGACGGGAAGGTCATCTGCGGATTAAGCGGCGGAGTCGACTCAGCGGTTACCGCCGTGCTGATTCATAAGGCTATTGGCGACCAGTTGACCTGCATCTTCGTTAACAACGGCGTACTGCGCGCCAATGAGGCGGACAAGGTGATTGAGATATTCCGCAATAATTTTCATATCAATCTGGTCTACGCCGATGCTGAAGACCGCTTTTTGGATTTACTGGAAGGCGAGGAAGACCCGGAGAAAAAACGTAAAATAATCGGCTGTGAATTCATCCGGGTATTCGAGGAGGAAGCGGCCAAAATAGGACAAATTGATTTTCTGGCGCAGGGCACGCTGTACCCTGACGTGATTGAAAGCGTCTCAGTCAAAGGGCCGTCAGCGGTAATCAAGTCGCACCACAACGTGGGCGGTCTGCCCGAAGATTTAAAGTTTGAACTGGTCGAACCCCTGCGGGAACTGTTCAAGGACGAGGTAAGGCAAGTCGGTCGGGAAATGGGTATTCCGCAAGATATCTTGGGACGCCACCCCTTCCCCGGGCCGGGGTTAGCAATCAGAATCATCGGTGACATAACCAGAGAAAGGTTGCGGGTGCTTCGTGAGGCTGACGTCATCGTCCTCGAAGAGCTGAAAAAAAATGATCAATATGACAAAGTATGGCAGGCCTTCGCCGTGCTCCTGCCTATCAAAACCGTGGGCGTTATGGGTGACGAGCGAACCTACGAAAACGTGATCGCCGTGCGTTGCGTGGGTAGCCAGGACGGCATGACCGCGGACTGGTCCCGCCTCCCCTACGATGTCCTGGCGATAATCTCCAATCGCATAATCAACGAAGTCAAAGGCGTTAACCGGGTCACCTATGATATAAGCTCCAAACCACCCGCCACCATCGAATGGGAGTAACGTCAAAGTCAAAAGATAAAATCAAAGGATTTTAGAAGAAAGAACCTTGGAAACCCCCTTTTTCGAAAAAAGTCGGTTTCCGGCACCTCCCCATACCTATCGTACGTGTTGTTAAAGCACTAAAAACTTTAATTGACCGGTCACAATTCCTCCCAAAACTTATGGAATGAGAGCCTGAATCTTCATAAACAGGTCAGTGTTCGGATCAGGATCGTAACCGGCGTCGCCGGGCGAATATGAGGGGTCTATCTGGTTGACGTATAAGAGGGAATTTGTGATATCCCCATTATAAAGATAAGCTTGCGCGAGAATCAGCCGCACCTGGGTTATGCTCAGCCCGTCATGTCCCGGACTGTAGCCTGCGTCCAGGCCAACCGCTATCACGCCGCTGTTGATAGCCTCCGCGTATTGATCTCTGAGTAAATACACGTTCGCTTCCCCGACATAGGCGTCCATAAAAGTGCTGTCAGAGTCAATCGCGTAAGAAAAATGCAATAAAGCGCTGAACAATTCACCGTTAGCGGCGTAAATCCAGGCTGAGACATTCCAGTAGGGCGCGTAAATCTTATCAAGGTTGTTGAGGTTAGGATCATAGAGATTGTCTGTTTCAAAAACAAGGCTTCTGGCTTTCACCAAATCACCGGCGTTGTAAGCGTCCCAGGTACTGTCCACCATTTCACTTAACGTAGGCGTGGGTGGAGGTGGTGGGGTGGGGGGGGGATCATCATCGTCACCGCCGCCGCCTGAAGAAGAAGGCATAGCGCAACCCAAAATGACAAAAACGCAGCAAAGCAGGATCATTATCAGCGTAATTATTCTTTTGCTTGTAGACGTGTTATTCATGTACCTTTACTCCTAAAACTTCAACGCCAGACCAGCCCGGTGCGTATCTCCCAAATAGGGATGGATCAGGTAAGCGTAATCAACACTGAACCGTTTTATTTTTAATCCCGAACCAAAGCTCTGTTCAAGGGAAGCGGTATTATAGCCACCCCGCAAAAACACCATCCTGTATAGCCCGATTTCCGTACCATAGAACTGCTTGGGCACGGTGTCCGTCTGGGATACCAGGTCAGCGGTAACCAGACTCGTCAGGATCTGGCGATATTTAAACGGTTTAAACATGATGCCGTAATGGATTCTTCTCGGATAGTACTCAACCGTGTCTCTGAGTTTAACCGCCGGCTGGGTCAAGTTCTCGCATGTTATACCAACCCTCAACGGTTTTTTGTCTGATTTAAACAACAGCCCAAGGTCAGCGCCAAAACCGTTCGCCTGATAATCCTCGATCTTCTGGTTAACCAGCTTGAAGGTTGTCCCCCAGGCACACCGCGGCGAAGGAGAATAGGCAAGGGAAGTCAGCAAGGCCCATTCCTGGCTGCCAAAGTTCCCGGCGCTTTCCGCGTCAGTATTATATCTTTCCAGCCCCTCAACCCCGGCATAGATAAAGTTCAGCCCGTAATTAAAATACCTGGTTTCACGGGCATAGGCAATATTTTGATGGGTAATGCCGGCGACTTTACCAAAAGGCTCGGCGTACATCAAAGAAATCTCTCCGCCCTTGATTTGAATTAAACCAGCCGGATTCCAGTAGGAAGCGGAAGCGTCGTCAGCCAGCGCGACAAAAGCCTTGCCCATTGAAAGCGCCCTGACACCGCTGCCAAGCTTAAGAAAAGCTCCCGGCGCTCCGGCGTCTCCCTCCCGGGCAAAGGCGTTTTCCAGACGACAGGGGAGGAAAATCAAGCTGAATATGACCATAAAAAAGATAAAACGTCTCATAATAATTCCTGTTTAAAGCAAAGTGCAACTTTTGTTAGGGGGACTCTTTTTCGAAAAAAGACCGCCCCCCTATAACCCCCCACAAAAACTTTAGGTTGGCAGATCGGCAAATAAAGTTTACAGCTGATCGCGACACGCTCTAGCGCACGACAGCCAGCTTGCCAATATAGGTGTCGCTTTTGCCGTCGCTGGTCATTTCCATCCGATAGATATAGATTCCGCTGCCAATCCTTTTACCGCGGTCGTTTCTACACCTCCAGGTATAATCGTAGGTTAAATAGCTAACTTCCTGACTTTCACGGTAGATTTCATCCTTATGAAAAACCAGTTCTCCCGCCAGATCAAAAATCATCAAGCTGATATTGACGTTTGGTTTCTCACTTTCATAGCGAATCGTGGTCTTATCATGAGCCGGATTAGGATAGGCGAAAACTTTACCAAATTCAACCTTACCCGTAGCCAGAGCGACAGTTGTTATGGGTAAGCTTATATTATCGACCTTGTCAGCGGCCTGAAGAACAAAAGTATTTGGCCCGTCAACGACCCTGAAACCGCCGGCGCTAATCTTGCCGGTCTTGGGATTATAGCGTACCGGCACCCTCTCCGAATTCACAGTTAAGGTGATTGATGCCGGATCAACTCCGCAACCGATGTCATCAATGTTCGCGCTGATCTCAGGATTTTTAAACTTGAATTTCCGGCCGCCATTGGGTGAAATCGAAGTAATCAAAGGGGGAACCTCGTCAATAAAGAGAGCATAGGCTCCCTTTAATTTAGTTGAAATCGTTATTTTTTGTTCTGAGAAATTATTGCTGACAAAGACCCACTGACCATCATCATAGTGATAAAGCCCTAATTTCTTCTCCGCCGCCGGGCTTATCTTTTGACCGCTGTAATCAAAGCTCAGGCTGACCGGGGACTGGAACTCGGCTTTCGGCGAGTAGATATTCACCCCTTCGCCAACCAGGGCTAAAGGTGTTTTATAGGTATATTTACTGACCGGGAGCAAGGTGACATTGGCGTCCTTGCTCATCGCCCCGCCCGGGATTGTCAGGGTCACATTGTTTTTTGAGTTGGCCAGCGTCGCGCCGTCACGCTTCATCACCATCTTGGTCGCGAAACTGGTGGTATCATAGGCGGTATTGCCGGCAATGTCCTGTGCGCTGGCCTCGACGACTATGTTGCCGCTTGAGCCGTCAGGCAGCGTATACGACCCCTGGTAGACAAAATACAGGTTAGGCAGCCGGCCTAAGGTGACCGCCACGTCGCTACCGTTGAAGGTAACGCCGGCGCTAAGACTCGCTTGCAGTTCCTCCGTGGAAATGATATTGATATCCAGATATTCTTTAAATATTGGGTTTGGCAGCACAACCGTGTTAATCAGCGGCGGAACACCGTCAGGCTGCTCGCTAAGCTGTACCGGGGAGGAATAGTTGGGAATCTCATCATAACTGAACACGGAAAAATAATAGCGGGTGTCGTTATCCAGACCGGAAATTTCCACCATTTGGGTGTTTTTAGGCACTTGAACATAAGTCCCGTCATTAGGAGTCGCCGGCGTAACCGTACTGTCATAGGCAAACCGCACACCCTCATAATCACTCTCGGCCGGATCACTCCAGGTGAACCTGATATAACCGTTATACGGCGTTCTGGTCAAAGGTTGGGGCGCCGACGGAGCGTTGACATCAACCGGTATGTTAACCAGGACCGTGACCGCGGCGGAATAATTGGTGTTGATCGCTTTATCATAAGCGTAGAGAGAATAATAATAGGTGGTGTCATGCGTGAGCGGACCGTCAGAGAAATCGGTTCCCAAGCCGTCGTACACTGGTGTACCGCTGGTATTGGGATATGAACCCCGGTAAATAGCGATACCCTTTAAATCAGCGTCGGCAGGCTTACTCCAGCTTAATTTCACATGGTTTTCGTCCACCTCAAGAGGCGTGACATTAATTGGCGCCCCGGGCGGTGTGGTATCCGTCGCGAAATGAACCAGGGCGGTCACGCCGGCGGCGTAATTGGGGATACCGTCAAAGGCGAAAACGGTATAATAATAGTCCTGATCCAGTACTGAATGATCGCTATACTCAGCAAGGGGACTGATCGCGCTGGCGATTAACTGGCCATCGTTTTCACTCGCCGGATAAGAAGTCGTATTTCTTCGTATCATGGCGCCTGAATAGTCAAAATCATCAGGATTGCTCCACGACAGAGTCGCCTCATAGAAACCGGTAGCCGCGGTTAAGTCCCGGACATCTTTGGGCGCGGTCGTATCCTGTTCCAAATGTAAACTGTAGCTGTATTCATAACCGGTGGCATCAAAATAATCTTCATCCAGCCAGGTTAGAGCGGCGGGCACCAACACTATTTCTGAATAAAATTCATGACCAAAGAAACTAAGGGTGGTAACAGCGGTATTATCAGTAGTATCCAGCGTCAGTTGTTCCACCTGGTAATAATAGGTGGTATCCATGTTATAGGTCGTGTCTAATCTTTTGATCACCTGGAATGACCAGGGCGTACTGTCATCGCCATCGAAGCTTATTTGCAAGTCGCCATAAAGGTTGCCGGGAGGCAGTATCCGTAAATAGTTGGCGCCCAGCCCGCGCGGCAGCTCTTCCTGATCCTGGGTACGATCGACATTGATAGTCTGGCCATAGGCGATACTGGTTGTGCTGTAGACGTGAACGTTGGTGGTTTCATAGACTTGTTCAAGGTTTTCCAACCTGCCTTCTTTGTGATCCCTGGTATAATTATCTATCAGGAAAGAATCAAACAAGACATCGAAAGTATAAGTTTCATACTTTAAAGCCTCGTTAATCGCTTCCAGAGCCGTGTCATAAGTAACAAACTCTTCCCATATTTTCTGAATTTCATCGTCACCAAGCCGGTCGGAAATAAACCTGGGAAAGACATTGGCGGCATATTCATGTAAGGGCACAGTGGTACCAGGCCCGCTTACGGCGTTCAGAGCAAGGTAGGGGTAATCGTAAAACTGGTCCAGGTATTGCTCATAATCGTTAACCGAGTCATAAATAATATCCTCGGCCCAGACCGCGGTCGCTTCAGCCCACCAGTCGCTATGATTTTCATTGATGCCAAATTGTATGGCGTGAAAATACTCATGAGCGATGGTAACGCTGGCGGCATCCTCGCCAACGGTAAAATACCTGCCGGGCACCCAGTTATCATTAATACTCATATAAGAGGTCTGGGTTGCCGTATCGTAATAGGTGGCTCCATAATAACCAGCGCCGGCGCCAAATCCACCAGATAAAGATGATACTGACCGGTTTGCGGCTCAGGATAACTTTTGTCATTATGAAAATACTGCCAGACTTCCTCGGCAAAATCGAGACAGGCGTTCGCGTAATCATTAGCGCTGGTGGAAGTGTCATAAAAATGAACGACAAAATGCGTACTTGGTATTTGATCGGGTAAATCAGGCGCTTTATTTAAGCGGGAGAATATTTTCCGGGTTTTGGGAGAAAGCCGCTGCCAGTTCTTCTGCACATCACGGATCAAATAGGTGGCGCAGCGTTCACCTGGTTGAAAAAGCGCGCCGCTTTTATATCTGGGCGGTAATTTTTCCGGTTCTCTTAAGGAGTAGTAAACATTAAGAGCGTATTGATCATAATCAATACTCCCGGAAGCGAGTTCGGCTTTCAGCCTTGCTTTGAAGCTTACCGGGTTATTCTCCGTTTCATAAACACCGCTCAGTCCCCAGAAGAACCACACCAGCGCTAAAACAGTTAGTATGGGTAACAAGATTATCTTTCTGATGTTTATCATGCTCGATAATTACACACTTTCACCACATTATATCTATGATAATATATACCATATTTTGCTGGTTTTAGTCAATCAGCGCAGGCAGGACTTCGTCCTGTTTTAATGGCCTTCGGCCCTTTCAATTATCAGAAAAAAACTCAAGAAAGAAGAACCTTGGGAAGTAACGCGTCAGTGAAGTGGGGGAACCAGTAATGTCATGCCAGCGTATGCAGGAATCCAGTGGATTCCCGTTGGCACGGGAATGACAAAGAAGGTCTTTTCCCCGGAAGACTGACGCCTTACCTTGGGAAAGAACTTTTTTGGCAAAAAAGTTCTTTCCCAAACCCTTTTCCAAAAAACTTTAATCCGCGCAGACCAACTTCACTTAAACCCATTACCTTCGACCCTATTGTTAATGGCCGTTAGCACACTTAAAACAGGCCCACCGGCCTGTGTTAATGTTTGAAGTATTTAACTCCCTGGCTTAAATTAAAAATATACTCAATGTCCTTTTCAATTATCGGGTTCGTGGGATCATAAGCGCTGATCCGGTCATAGACATTTATCGCCTTTTCATATTCCTTCATTTTCTCCGCGTAAAGATAGGCCAGGGCGCGATACGCTTCAGTATAATAAGGGAAGCACGCGGTCGCCTGTTTGAAATATTTAACGCCTGTCTGGTAATCTCTGCCCACCCAGGAATTATGAGAATACAGCACGCCCAGATAATAATAAATCCGGCGATTTCTATGATCCAGATTCAGAGCTTTCTTTAAAACATCGTTAATCTTGGTAAAATATTCACTTTGTTTGAGCGAGTTTTCATCAGAATCGATAAATTTAAAATAAATATCAGCCAGTCTCAGATGGGTGGTAATAAATCCTGGTTCATCCTCCATAAAACGTTTATAACCCGCGAGAGCTTTAGCGTAATCCCCGGAGATATACGCTTTTTCTGTCTCCAGAAAGAACTTTAACCGCTTGTTATCCTTAATTTTAAACCTTAACCGATCTTCGTCCTCTTTGGTAAACTTTCGCAAATTTAACAGGTCAAGGATTTTCCAACTGATATCCTCACTGAAATCCAGCAGCCATTTCGTCCGGCCGCTGACGTTAAACGTTATGGGCCGGCTCTTTGCTTTGCCGACATTATAGATCTTACCGAAACAGATTATTGAATTCTTTTCTTCAACGAGTTCTCCAATAACCACCTGTGTCGCGTTAAATAATTCACCAATAACAACCGGGTCTTGCCGCTGACTTTTTGATAAACCGCTTAACCCCTTCTCTTTTTCAGCAAAACTTACCGTTTGAAAATTATCTAACAACATAAAGTTATCGCTAATATCAAGAGATAACGCCTCGCTTATCCAGATCTTCTCTTTTGATCCGCTGTTGATGGAAAAATCGAGAACCAGAACTTTTTCAACAGCATAAATATTAGGCATTAAGGAAAAAGAAATCAAGAGCAGGAAAAACAACCGCCAATAATATTTTTTAAGCACAACGCACCCACCTAATCATTTTCTTATAGCCTGTTACCGTCAGGTATAAATTCTTGCTGGGGCAAACCTTTTTGGCAAAAAGGTTGTTCCCCAGACCCCTTTCCAAAAACTTTTAAATGGTTTGACGATTTCATAAATTATATCTGATCGTAACTTGCTCAAGAAGATAAAAAGTTCCCAAGCATTTTAAAATATATTAGTCGCGTTAAAATAATACACCGGCCCGGGATGTTTATTCGCCTGAGCGACTGTCAGCGCTACGTCAAACGAATTAAACAATTTGCTTCCCACACTGCACCCCAGAGAAGTCTGGTAGTCGTTGAGCGTAACAAACCGTACAGCCGGGAAAACTTTACCGAAATCACTAAAAACCGATATCAAGATATCGCCCCCGGCCCGCCAGAACACTTCCTCGCCGCCATTCACCGCCACCCGATCCCGGTAACGGTTTTCCGATAATCCCCTCAGCGTGGCGAGACCGCCTAAGGCAGGATATTCATAGAAGGGGAGACTCGTCTTCTCACCGCTGATAGTGTCCATCGAAATACGGGATAATGAATAATAGCGTTGCGTAGGACAACTAAGCAACCCCTTTATTTCGAATAGATGCTTATTAAAAGTATAATCGCTGTCTACCTCAGGCGATGATATCCTCGTGTCATAAAGGGCTTTAACGGACGCGGTCGTTTTTTCCCGGGCGCATTGTTCTCTGGTCTGAAAAATATTATAGCTGACAATACAAACAATATTATTGGTTAACCCGCCATCAACGCCTTGCAAATGATCGATTTGTTTAGCGTTTTTCCGCCCATCAAGCCAGGCGTCCCCGATATGGGTTTTCTTCCACTGAAAGCCAATTTCCGTTTTAATCGTCAAGGGGAAGTTGTATCCCAGTAAAACCTGGGCAGCGCCCTGCCTTAATTTATAAACGCTTTCATCATTATCGTCGTTATCTTCTGAATATGAGACTGTATCAGCCCCAAAACCATAAAAACGCTCAAACGAATATTGATAAGACAAACCAACCCTGGTATCAATTACGCTATCAAACAGTTTTTTGTTGTAAAATTTCAAATAATGGCTTTGGTAGCCGGTATAATCAATGAAAGTATAAATTTCGGCTTGATAACCTTGTTCAAAAACATTTTTGTTTTTGAACAGGAAACCGCCGCCGGGCTGAAAACCGTATATGTTTATGTTAACCAGCGGTGTTATAAACCAGTTTCGTTTTTCATTCGGCAACAGGTAAGAAACCAGTTCTGCCAGCTGATTCTCTTGAGCTGATAACGATATCGAAAAGATAACGGCGCTCATTACCAATATTAAAGCCGCTGTTTTCCGCCCCTTGATCTTCAATCCTGACTTTCTGTTGAGATAAAAACCATTATCATCGCCTTTTAAACCTTCAATCCAGGAAGCTTCCGACATACTGAAAGACCAGGCTTTGCAAAGGATTTTCGTCCGTGGTTAACACATGACGGTCATTATCCAGCCAAACGAGTTTTTTGTTATCCTCAGAGGATTGCACCTGCCGATACAGATATTCAGCGCCCTTGGGCTTGACCGTTTGATCGCCCCTGGATTGGATGATAAGAATCGGGATATCAACCTTCCCGGCGATCTTTCTCACGTGACGGCTTAATTTCACCAATTCCCAGATGGCCGAGACCGATCTTTTCTCGTAATAATAAGCTTTGTATTTACCTTCCAGGGGCCGTACACTGTATTTTAAAAAGTACTTGCCGATGCCGGTGAAAGAACTCCGCCAGTCCTGTAAAAATATCGCCGGGGCCAAGACGGCTATCCCCTGGATTTCCCCTGAATGCTCAGCGGCCAACTTCACAGCCAGCACGCCGCCGGTTGAGACGCCAATCACACAGACTTCCTCGCCCAGATATCCGGTTAACTCCAACCCCTTTTCAACCGACTTATACCAGTCACCCCATTTAATATTTAACAAATCTTCAGGCTTGGTGCCATGCCCGGCCAGTCTCATGGCATAGGCGTTGATTCCCCGTTTTTTGAGGAATCCCCCCAGGTCGCTCATCTCCCAGGGGGAGGCGGTAAAGCCATGTATCAACAACACTGCCTTTTTCGTGTAACCACCTGAGGTATAAAGATGAGGAGTATTAACTTCCAGCGCGCCCGCCCTTTGCGCTCTTGCCTTTTCCCGGTTAAACAAATCTAAGCCAAGAAGAAATTTGTCCGATTTATCCAGCGGCTGGTCTGCCAATTTTTTTGCGGCCTCTGATTCACTTAACTGTTTTTCATTACCCGCCGGAACCAACCTTTCGTCGGGATTAATATTATCCTGTCCCCAGACCAACGGAGCACAGACAAGGTAAATTATTATTATGATTTTATATTTATTATTATTCATTCATATTACAAGAATTATTATCAAATCAGGATACAGGCAAATCATCTTGTTTATCCCGGAGGCCAGGTAAATTTACGGCCGCCTAAAAGATGCAGATGCAGATGAAAAACGACTTGCCCGGCGTCCTTGTTATTATTGAAAACCAACCGAAACCCGGAAGCGGTAATATTATTCTCCGCGGCCAGCGTTTTCGCGACCTTAATCATCTTGCCGACGACAACATAATCAGGATCTTCAAGATTGCCAACTGTGGGAATGTGTTTTTTGGGGATTATCAGGATATGAACCGGCGCCTGGGGATTGATATCATGGAAAGCGAGTATCTGGTCGTCATCGTAGGCTTTCTTGGCGGGAATATCGCCACTGATTATTTTACAGAACAAGCATTCAGGCATAGACTAATCTCCCATTAAATGATAATTAAGAGCCGAAATCGCTGATAAACCGGCCGTTTCAGTGCGCAAGATCCAGTCGGCGATGCTCACCGGGATAAAGCCATTGTCTTGCGTTTCGGTAATTTCTTCAGGAGAAAAACCGCCTTCGGGACCGATTGTAATCACGATTTTATCATATTGGGACGCTGAGCGTAAAACCTTTTTCAGGTTGTTGAGCGGTTCTCTGGCATAGGCGATAAGTTTAAGCGTTGTCGGAAGGTTGAAGCCGGTGAATATTTCCCGCCATTTTTGAGGAGGCGAGATATGGGGAATGGTGACTCTTTCACTCTGCCTGGCAGCCTCTGTAATTATTTTTTGCCATCGGTTCATTTTCTTTTCAACGATATTTTTTTTCAGCATGGGAAGCGAACGCTGACAAATCAAAGGAATAATCCGGTTTACGCCTAATTCGGTAGATTTCTGGATAATTGTGTCAAACTTAGCGCTTGAAACCAGAGCCTGGACCAGAATAAGCTCTATTTCCCGCTGTTTATTTAATAATTTGGTGTTTTTTATTTCTATTCTCGGCTTATTATCAGCTAACAACAGTTTGGCGATGTATTCCTGCCCCTTACCATTGAAAATAATAACTTCATTACCGTGTTTCAGCCTCAAGACATGTTGGATATGATGAGCGGTGTCGGGTGGCAGATCAACAACTTCGCCGACTTCAGGAGATACGTCCAGATGGAACCTACGCATTTTTCAGTCCCACGATGCCAAGCCATTCTTCTTTTTCCCTGATTTCCAGTATTTTCAGACCGTTACTTTCAATAAACGATATTGCTTTTTCTCTATCGGGGGAAATTATCCCGGAAAATAAGCAAACACCATCATGCTTTAGGAGATTTAATGCCTTCTCGCCTATTTTTGTGATGATATCAATGGTAATGTTCATAAATAAAAAATCGAAGTCCTTCTTTTTAATTGCGTCGAGTTCACCAATCAGCCATCGCACCCGATATTTAAGATCATTGAGCGTTTCATTGCGCGATGGTACAGAGGTAATCGAAGAATCGTTATCCAGCCCGACGACCTCGTCACAACCGATTAAGGCGGCATATATGGACAACACTCCGGAACCGCAGCCAACGTCCAAGACTGTCAT
The DNA here is from genome assembly GCA_024276815.1 of bacterium. Lineage (GTDB taxonomy): Bacteria > JACRDZ01 > JAJRWM01 > JAJRWM01 > JAJRWM01 > JAJRWM01. The sequence continues at coordinate 607 of JAJRWM010000021.1, read as the reverse complement.
TGCCGGCTTCAGGTAATCCTCAGCCATCTCCAGGCACAGACAGGTTGTAGGGTGTTGCCCGGTACCAAAGGCCATTCCCGGATCTAGTTTCAATATTGTTCTTTGATTGTTGACCGGTTCATCTAACCAGGCGGGCAGGATCAGGATTGTTTTCCCAATCTCCAGGGGCCGATAAAATTTCTTCCAGGAGTTTTGCCAGTCCTCCTCCCTGAGTTCTTCCGTTTCAATTGAGTAGTTCCCGGGAGCAAGGCCAAACTCATTCAGACCATCAATGTATCTACGTAGTTTCGCATTAATAATTTCAGGGTTGTTTTTAAAAAAAGACTTGATACAGTAGGCTAATTCAGGCCCAGTTTCCACGGATACACTTTCAGGCGAGCAGGAATACAAAAAATCGACAACAGCTTCTTCCGCTTCCGGATTAATCATGATCGTAACCTGATACAGCTTATGCTCGAGGTTATCTATATTCTTTTTATTATCCAGGGAAGAAGACATTCTTAATGTTTTTCTATTTTTTATATTGTCGGCATTTTAATTAAATTAATCAAACGTTATTTTTAAAAATATTACTTAATTATCCACTCAAGGATATAACATTCATCTC
>JAJRWM010000203.1 GCA_024276815.1 bacterium | reverse complement strand
TTTCAGCCTGAGATTTTCTTCGGACAACGTGTCAATCTGCTGCTGCTTCTCGAAACATGGCTCACAAAATCCCATACCCTGCTTATCGACTGCTCCCGGACATCACCTTAACCCCCTCCCCCCACTTCACTGACGGGTTACGCATCTGCTTGCTTGAGACCGCCCCCACACCGGCTCTCCGTGCGGGGGGCGGTACTCAAGCAGGAAAATTACTGGCAGTTGCTTCAGCAGAAGCGGAAGCGCGTTCCGGGGCGTTACTTCTTCGTTTTAGTTTTGTGAATCGTTTTACCCTGGGCCGCGGCCCACTCCTTATCCTTGTTTTTATGACAGTTCAAGCAGGCGTATTCAACAGTCACAAAACCTCGGGCGAATTTTAACTTTTTGCCGTCTTTTTCTTCGGTATAGAACATCTTGGCCGAACTATCCAGGTTGATCTTGAAAACATGCGATCTGATATCGCCTTCATATTCCGCCTTTTTTACGGCGGACTTGGTCGCTCTGGGCATATGGCAGTCAATACATTTAACGCCGACCTGCGCCATTACGTGTCCCTTGAAAGCCGCAGCTTGTTTCTTATGACAGGACGCGCACTCTTTTTTTATGCTGAATTCAGCCTTTTTGTGGGGATTATGGCATTCGACGCAACCCAGCTCTTTATGCGGGCTGGCTAACAATTCGTTATATTGTTCGTGATGTTTGATGAAGTTGCCACTGGCCGGGATTTTATCCCTGCTTCCCCTGATATGGCATTTGCCGCACCGGGCGGAAGTCCGGTCAACCACCGGTTTGAATTTCCTGTAATCCTTGAGATGATCGCTTCCCGGGCCGTGACAAGCCTCGCACTGGACGCCGGGAAACGCCCAGGTCCCCTTGATCCCTTCCAGTCCGTCCTGATGGCCTTCCTCGCTAAACCCGGTTGTATGGCAGCGCCCGCAATCATAAGGCTTCTTTTCGCCTTTATGATAAAACGACCAGGTTCCGGTCTCAAGGTTATATTGGGTTTTAAGTTCCCGGCCGCTCCTGGAGGCGGTGATAATGTAGCCTTGTTTATTCATATAACGCGCTTTTTTATAAGCGCCGCCGATGACATAGGAAATATCTCGCCAGGTGTATCCCTTGGGTAGCGGCAGGGGCCAACTTTTAGCGATCTCGGCTTTCTGGAGCTTGTAGGGGTGGCCGGAAGTCCGGAAATCGTTGTATTGATTCTTGTGACATTTGAAACATTTTGCCGAGCCAACGTAGTCAGCCGACCAGGACACGGCTGTTAAGCCGAGCATAAATACACAAACTACCAACAAAAGGGAACAACTTTTCTTCTTCACTCTTCTCTCCTTTTCATCAAGTTTACTCAAAGCAAACCGCGGACTGCTTGCGAAGCGGGTGTTCGGACATTTCCCGGACGTACTGTAAATATCGGATGAAGCCCTGCTTATCTATAATGAAAATGCCCGGCCCAAAAGTCGCAGTTCCTTGATCAGTATTCTCCCTTTTTTCCGGTCCAATCAAGGTTAACGGTTGACCCTTTACGGTCATCACTTCTGTTCTCTCCTGCATCTCTTGACCTCCTGTCTGGTCTCGCCAGACAATGTTTAGCCTGGCGTGAAAAGCTGTTGTCTCAAGGTTTGATAGGTTTTCAAGTCCGATGTCGCGCTGGCATCGGGATGTTTTTACTGATCAGGCCAAATAACTTTTTCCACCTCGTTACTCCAGATAAGGTACAATACCCATCTTCAGAGGAGGTGGCGTTTTGGAACCATTTAAAAAGTTCGCTTTTATCTATGACCAGCTTCTGGGACGATATGTCCACGAGTACTGGCGGCAGTACTTTGAGAAACTGGTGAAGAATTTCCGGATAGAATATCAAAGCGCGGCCGACGCGGCTTGTGGCACCGGCAACGAAGTGAAATACTGGGCCGACCAAGGCGTCAGGAAAATCTTCGGAACCGATTATTCCGATTCGATGCTGACAGTGGCCCGCAAGATAAACAAGGGCAACTGTGTCCGATTCTTCGAGCAGGACCTGGTATGTTTCAATGTTCCCGAGGAAGTGGATTTAATTACCTGTAACTTTGGTTCTCTGAACTATATCACCAAAGCTGACAATCTGGCCCAGGCCTTTGCCCAGTTTTACGCTAATCTCAATAAAGATGGTTTCCTTATCTGTGATATAAACACGATTTATCATCTGAAAAATCAATGGGGAACCAAAACCCACTACCTGCATGACGAGTCGGCCTATACTGTCTGGGTTACTGAATGGGATGAAAGAGAGCGGCAGACCACCCAGTTTATGGATAATTTTGTCCGGCGGGAAAACGGGCTGTTCGCTCATAGTTCTGAGGTGCACGTCCACAAGGGGTATGAGCTTGCGGAAATCCTGCGCCTGCTGGAATATGGGGGCTTCCAGCCGGAAAGAACCTATCTTCTGGACCTGGTCACCCTGGATAAAGTTCGTCCTGAGTCGGACCGTTATTTAATTATAGCTAAAAAGTAACCCCGATATTGATTAAGCATAAAATTCTTTGAAGAATAATGCTTTGACGAAAGTATTAAAATAAAGATACAATATAAACTCGGTAACGCGTCAGTGAAGTGGGGGAAGCAGTAATGTCATGCCAGCGTATGCAGGAATCTAGTGGATTCCCGTTGGCACGGGAATGACAAACAAGGTCTTTTCCCCGGAAGACTGACGCCTTACTAAATTCGTTGTTCGACCTGTAATGATTTGCCTTGCGCAGGCCGTTTTAATACCGGAATAATTGTTCTCAAAAAAGGAAAAATTATTCCTACCGGGTCTTTGGTCTGATTAAGTTTTTGTTTGGGTAAAATTTTTATTATGTTTTATTAAGTTGCTGAAATATAAGCAATGTAGTTATATCGCCTGATTGTTTTTATGGTTTTGGCACGCTACTAGCATAAACTTAGAGCGTAACAAGTTGAACGCAGAAGCGAGTTTAAGCCAGAAAAGGAGAGGAAAAATGGAAAACAGCGTAGCCGTTAAAAAGAGCGATACCTTTGTTTCTCTTCCGATTTCCGAAGTCGGCGGTATAAAAGAGGTCTTTGCCGGAGCGACGCATTCCTTTGATAATCCTGTCAATCTGTTTATCAAGAGGCTTTTTGACATTGTCATTTCGCTGGTCGGCCTGGTGGTTTTGTCGCCGGTGATGCTGATTATCGCGGTATTAATAAAACTGGATTCCCCGGGTAGCGCTTTCTTCACCCAGGATCGGGTTGGTAAGGATTTTCAGGAGTTTACCATGTACAAGTTCCGTTCGATGAGACAAGACGCCGAGAAGGGAACGGGGCCGGTCTGGGCTAAGGCTAATGACCAGCGGATTACCCGGATAGGCAAAATCTTGCGCAAGACGCGCCTGGATGAGATTCCCCAGTTATTCAACGTGTTGCGTGGCGATATGAGCTTGATCGGGCCGCGTCCTGAGCGAATGCACTTTATCCGGCAGTTTGAGGATACGATTGAAAATTATTCCCAGCGCTTGCTGATGAAGCCGGGTGTGACCGGCTGGGCGCAGATTTGTCACAAGTACGATACTTCCCTGGAAGATGTTGTCACCAAGCTGAGTTACGATATGTATTACATTAAAAACTTCAGCCTGGCGCTTGACTTGAAGATATTGGTGAGTACGATACCGGTTGTTCTGACAGGAAAGGGAGCCCACTGAGAAGCGGTCTCCAGAAGATACAAACACTATTAATTTAGTTGGAAGGAGGTGAAAATAAACATGAAAAAACTTTTAGTTGTAATTGCGATGGTTAGTATGATGGTTTTAGGCGGCGCGACTTTGGCGATGGCTTATCCTAACCATGTTTCTCTGGCTTGGGTTGATCCTAACACTCCGACTCAGACACACAACGTGGACGGCACAATCAGCGGCACCGCTGATTATACTATTCTGATTGAGAGCGGTAACGCCAATTTCGTTGGTGTTGACACTATATATGTGGAGTTTGAATTTGATGTATTCAAAAACTGGGCAGTAGTCGCCGGTTCATCAATTCCCGCCGGTTGGACTTTCAGTGTTGATCCTGGCACCGGTACCGCCAGTTTCGCTCGGGGCACCAGTGGCACAGCTTTGACAGTTGGTCAAACCATGACTTTCTCAGCGACTTATACCATCTGGGGCGATCCTGATACTTTATCCTGGGATGAAGCTCATCGATGGGGTCAGGCTGTTACTACCTGGGAAGTTGACAGTGATGGCGATGGTCTTCCTGACGGTTCACATGGTACGTCAACCGAAGAAATTCCTGAGCCGGCAACCGCTTTATTGTTCGGTTCCGGTATGGCGTTGATCGGTTACTTGCGTAAAAAGTAATTCTTTTTGCTTTCGCGAAAGAAAAAGAACATGAAAAGAGACGAGGCTTTTGGCTTCGTCTCTTTTTTTTATTAAAGCCTTTTACGAACAGATGCAAATTTTGTTAGGGGGACTCTTTTAGACTTCGCTAAAAAAACAGCTCGTCGGTAGACATAGAAAAAAGACCGTCCCCCTGTAACCCCCTGCATATCCATCATGCGAGTCGTCCGGCACTAAAACTTTTTAGGTGGCTGAGGACAAAAAAGCGTTACATGTATTCGTAATACGCTCTAGTTTAAAATTCCTTTAAATGCCGGTCCTCATCAGCGGCCAGTGACTGAAAAATAGTTATGGTGAGCGGGCTGACGCAAGCCTCGGTCCGACTTGAAAAATACTCCTTGCCAGCCCTTTCCCTTTTCACAGCCCGCTCCAGCAACCGGTCGAGTCCATCGTGAATAGTGGTTACAAGTTTTCCTTTACCAGGGTTTTCCA
>JAJRWM010000202.1 GCA_024276815.1 bacterium | reverse complement strand
TGCGATAACAACAAGACTAAAGCTCTTCCCTGGTAATCTTTTAAAAGTCATAGTTGACTCCTGTGATTATTATGATTGTTGTGTATAGATAAATTATTAAATTAAAAAAACCGGTTTGTCAAGTATAAACAGGCCTCCCGGCAGGGTCAGGTCTACGACCTGGGGAGATAAGGCTTCTTTGGCTAAACACCTTATATTTGAATCGCAAAGGCCTGATCCACCAATCAGTCAGCCGGCTTGAGTTTACGCGACGGACGGAGCCGCAGTTCCTCAAGATCAAGAACCAGGTTATTAAAACCGCTCTTGTAAATAGTGACCTTGGTAACCGAAAAACCATCATGAACACCCAGACCGGGAATAAAACAATTAAACAGACACAAACCGGGCCTGACTAACCAATAGGGACGAAATAAACCGGGAAGCCGATACCGACCGTTACCGTCAGTTTTAGCCGTCACGTGCTGAAACAATTGGTATGAGTTACGATATATTTTACCCGTGCCCCGATAAATGTCATAGCAGACAGTCACGCCTTCCAAAGGCTTCTCCGAATCAGCGTCAACAACCGTCCCCTTCACACCCGCCGAAGAATAAAACCAAAAAATAGCGTCCGCCCGCCGAGGATACGAGAAAATAGTAAAAGCGAGCAAAAATATTAAAAGAAAATTCTTCTTCATGATTTAACTGATTTTAACAAAATTTCTTTCAAGATTTAAGAATTATTATTATAATGCTAACCTGATCCGTGAGAAAGACCAATCATAAGGAGCAAGCCCTGCGATTCCTAGAGCAACTGTTTCAACAAGTAATCCAGATCATCGTTTTCCTGTTTCTCGGCGTCTTCAGCCTGTTTTTCATCTTGCTGACAATGGCGTTCAGCCTGATATTGATGATCTTTAACCGCCCGCCGAAAATCCGGGTCTATCGTAACCACCCCCCACAAACACCTCATCAACTATTCCCCGAAGAAGACGAAAACACAAACGAAATAATCGACATCAAAGGCAAAGTCGACGACGAATAGTAAAGTCAGAAACTAAAAACGAAGTCGATGACTTGAGAAAAGGTCGCTTCGCGACTTCTTTCCGCCTCGTAAAAATACTCGGCTATGTGTTAGGTAACGCTTAAGCGAGCACCATTGCGAGCGATTCGGAGATGCCGAAGGCAAGCATCCTCAAGTCGTAGACTTGTTGCGAGCGATTCGGAGATGCCGAAGGCAAGCATCCTCAAGTCGTAGACTTGTTGCGAGCGATTCGGATGTGCCGAAGGCAAGCATCCTCAAGTCGCAGACTTGTTGCGAGCGATTCGGATGTGCCGAAGGCAAGCATCCTCAAGTCGCAGACTTGTTGCGAGCGATTCGGATGTGCCGAAGGCAGACGCAGACATGGTCAAGCGATACGCTTGCCATTGACTCTTTGTTTTAGACGCTATAACAATTCCAGAAGAATGGCTTTTTGGACATGAAGGCGGTTGTGGGCTTGTTCGAAGACTATGGAGTTGGGACCGTCAATCACTTCGGCGGAGATCTCCTCGCCCCGGTGAGCCGGCAGACAGTGCATGACCAGACAGTTGTCCCGAGCGTTTTCCAGAAGTTCCTTGTTTATCTGGAAACCGGCGAAATCCCTGAGACGCTGTTCTTTTTCCGCTTCCTGCCCCATGCTGGTCCAGACATCCGTGTAGACGACGTCGGCTCCTTTGACCGCTTCGCCGGGAACGTCAAATTGTTTTATGGAAATTTTCGCGTTCAGTTGTTGAGCGTCAACGATAATTTCTTTGGCCAGCCGATAGCCAGGCGGACAGGCGAAGTTCAGGTTGATGCCGAGTTTCGCGCAACCGTAGAGCAAAGAATAGAACATGTTATTGCCGTCGCCGATGTAGGAAAGGGTAATCTCTTCCCTTCGCCCCAGTTTTTCATAGATGGTGAAAATATCCGAAAGCGCCTGGCAAGGATGACATTTGTCGGTCAGACCGTTAATGACCGGCGCCGAGGAGTAGCAGGCGAATTCTTCAATCAGGTCATGCGAAAAGGTGCGAATCAGGATGCCGTCAGCGTAGCCGGAAAGTACCCTGGCCAGGTCGGAGACCGCTTCCCGCTTTCCGGGCCGCAGTTCATCGTTGGGCAGAAATATGGTATGCCCGCCCAGTTGGAACATGCCGACCTCAAACGATACCCGGGTGCGGCTGGATGGCTTGGCGAAGATCATGGCCAGGGTCTTATGAGCCAGGCTGTTCCTGGCGCGGTTTTGCTGATATTCTTTTTTGAGTCCCATGCCCAGGGTGATGATCTTCAGCAGGTCTTCGTGGGACCAGTCCCTGAGTGACAGAAAATCTCTTCTCATTGGTTCGCTACCTTTAGCAATACCTTCTCCAGGATTTTTACCGCCCTTTTCAACTCGTCTTCGGTAATGATAAACGGGGGCAGGAAGCGCAGGATATTGCCCTGGATACAGTTAATAATCAGTCCCGCTTCAAGACATTGCCTGACTATCTCCTGACCGGGGACAGTCAGCTCTATCCTGACCATTAATCCCAATCCGCCCACTTCTTTAATGAAAGGAAAACGAGGAGCCATTTCGTTGAGCAGGTCAATCAGGTATTGACCCTTCTGAGTGACCTGGACGCACATATCGTCCTCAAGGATAACATTCAGAGTGGCCAGGGCCGCCCGACAGGCCAGAAAATTACCGCCAAAGGTGGCCGCGTGATCTCCGGGCTGCAAGGTGTCGGCGATTTCTTCCCGGGCGACAGCCGCCCCGATCGGGAAACCGTTCCCCAGCGCTTTGGCTAAGGTGATGATGTCCGGAGTGATATTTGAGTGCTGGTAGGCGAACAATTTACCGGTTCGCCCCACTCCGGTCTGGATTTCGTCCAGTACCAATAATATACCTTTTTTATCACATAATTCCCGCAAACCTTCCAGGTAACCGGTTGAAGGTATGATGACGCCGCCTTCACCCTGGACCGGTTCGACCATGATAGCGGCGGTACGGTCAGTGATAGCCGCTTACGTAGCCGCCAGATCGTTATAGGGAACATACCTGAAGCCGGGAGTCAGCGGTGTGAACGAGGTCTGGTATTTTTCCTGCCCGGTCGCCGTGATGGTGGTCAGCGTCCGTCTGTGAAACGATTGCAGCGCGGTGATTATTTCAAATTTAGCTGACGGCTTACCCCATTTGCGCACCAGTTTTATGGCGGCTTCATTGGCCTCGCAACCGCTGTTACAGAAAAACACTTTACCGGGAAAACTGTTTTTGATCAGGGTTTCGGCTAACAAAGCCTGCGGTTCAATCTGGAAGAGGTTACTGGTATGCACTAGCGTTTTGGCCTGGTCGCAGATCGCTTCGGTGACTTTGGGGTGGGAATGACCCAGGTTCAGCACGGCGATACCGCTGAGACAGTCCAGGTATTCTTTACCGTTGATGTCGCTCAGCAGACAGCCCCTGCCGGTGACGAAAGCCACCGGGAGACGACCATAGGTGGGCATGACGTACTGATCATCGAGAGCCTTTACCGTTTCAAAACCGCCGCTGGATGTGTTAGTCATTATGAATGTCCTTAACAATTTCCGTGCCAATCCCCTGGTTGGTGAAAAACTCAAGCAGGATCGAGTGCTTGACCCGCCCATCAATGATATGAGCCTTGTTGACCCCGTTACTAACAGCGTGGCAGCAAGCTTTGACCTTGGGGATCATGCCCTGGCTTATGACGCCCTGCTCAATCAGCTCAGCCACCTGGGATATGGTCAGGGTTGATAACAATTCTTCGTTGCCGTTTAAAATTCCGGGAGTATCGGTCATCAGCGCCAGTTTCTCGGCGTTTAAGGCTACCGCCAGTTCGCCGGCGACATTGTCAGCGTTGATATTGTAGGAAACGCCCTCGCTGTCAACGCCCAGAGATGAAATTACCGGAATATAGCCGCCTGAATCCAGCAGATTAATCAGTTGAGCGTTGATGTGGATGACCTCTCCGACAAATCCCAGATCAGGGGCATTATCCTTGTCCGAGGTCAAAGGCCGCGCCGTGATCAAGCCGCCATCCTTGCCGCTGATGCCCACCGCCTTACCGCCGTGTTTGTTGAAGAGACCGACCAGTTCTTTATTGATTTTTCCGCCCAGCACCATCTCGACAACATCCAGAGTTTCATTATTGGTTACCCGTTGTCCGTCAATAAACTCAGCTTTGATTCCCAGCCGGGTCAGCATCTCAGAGATTCTTTTCCCGCCGCCATGAACAATCACCGGGTTCAGCCCAACATATTTAAGAAGTACAATATCAACGACGATGCTTTCTTTTAACTGGGGATTTTCCATCGTGCTGCCGCCAAATTTAATCACGACCGTCTTGCGGTGAAATTTCTTTAAATAGGGCAGAGCCTCAATTAAGATACTGGCCTTTTCAATCAGTTTTTCCATTTATTTGTTATCCTCATCCGTTACGCCGCTGAAACCGACTTCTCTTTTTAATTTAAGCTCACCGTCTTTGATAATCTCGTCGATATGGAGCCTTTTATCAACGTATTTTTTGTCAATTACAATTTTTGTCCCAGGTAAGTCGGTCGCGTTAAAGGAAATTTCCTCAAGCAGTTTTTCGAGAACGGTATGCAGTCTCCGGGCGCCGATATCCTCGGTCAGTTCGTTAATTTCAACGGCGATCGCGGCGATTTTATCAATCGCTTCGTCATCGAAACTCAAATCAACCTTCTCCGCGCCCAGCAAGGCCCGGTACTGCTTGAGCAGCGCGTTTTGCGGCTCGGTCAGAATCGCGATAAAATCTTTTTTAGTCAGGGAATTCAGCCGCACCCTGATCGGGAACCGTCCCTGAAGCTCCGGAATCAGGTCCGAAGGCTTGGCGACATGAAAAGCCCCGGCGGCGATAAACAGGATATGGTCCGTCTTGACCATACCGTACTTGGTGTTAACGTTACAGCCCTCGACAATCGGCAGGATGTCGCGCTGAACGCCTTCCCGGGACACATCCGGCCCCTGACGAGACTCACGTCCGGCGATTTTATCAATCTCGTCCAGAAAGACGATGCCCTCGGACTCGACTTTCTCCAAAGCTTCCCGGATGGTTTTCTCCATATCAATCAGGCTGTTACTCTCTTCCTCGGTGAGCAACTTTTTAGCTTCCTGGACCGGGATCCGGCGGGTTTGCTTGCGTGAGGGAAACATGTTGCCCAGGATGTTCTGGAAGTTGACGCCCATTTCTTCCATGCCGGTATTGGAAAACACCTCGATCATACCGGCGTTATTTTGAGTTACTTCAACTTCAACCAGCCGCTCGTCCAGCTTACCTTCCCTCAACAGGGCGCGGAACTTGTCCCGGGTCCTGAAACGCGGCTCCAGGGCCTCGCCCTGTTCATTAACTTCGATGGGAGCGGGCCGGTTGCCAGGTAAAAGCAAATCGAGAATCTTTTCCTCCGCCAAACGCTCGGCCTGCTCTCTTACGGCCGCGGCTTTTTCTTCGTGAGTCATTTTCATCGAGACTTCGACCAGGTCGCGGATCATGGATTCAACATCCCGCCCGACGTAACCCACTTCAGTATACTTGGAGGCTTCGACCTTGATAAAGGGAGCGCTGGCCAGCCTGGCCAGCCGGCGGGCGATCTCGGTTTTACCTATGCCGGTGCTGCCGATCATAATAATATTCTTGGGCGCGACATCGTCCTTAAGCTCCGGCGGCAACTGCTGGCGGCGCCAACGGTTTCTTAAAGCGATGGCGACTGCGCGCTTGGCTTTAGCCTGACCAATGATATAGCGGTCCAGTTCAAAGACAATTTCTTTGGGGGTTAAATGCTTCTTCTTACGCAATAAGTGCTTCTCCTTTTAAGGTGCCGATGTAAGTTTCCGTGATTCTGACCGGGATCATTTTACCACGCCAACTGTTATCTCCCTTGAAAATAACTGTCAGGCCCTGCTCGGTTCGCCCCATCATCTCTGTCGCCCTTTTTTTGCTGGGGCCTTCAACCAGCACCTCAACCGCTTTTTCCAGGAAGCGGTCGTTTTGCAGTTTACTCAATTCATTCTGGGTGGCAATGATAATTTCCAGCCTTCTCTGCTTTTCCGCGGCCGAGACATCGTCTGTCATCTTATGCGCTTTGGTGCCGGGACGTGAAGAAAACTTGAACATGTAGCTTAAATCGAAGCGTATTTCCTTCATAAGCTCAATGGTCTGCTGAAAATCCTCTTCCGTTTCTCCCGGAAAGCCGACGATGATATCGGTGCTTAAAAAGGAGCCAGGTATTGTGGCGCGGATGTAACGCGCTGTAGCCAGATATTTTTTTCGGTCATAATGACGGTTCATCCGGCCCAATATCTTATCAGAACCCGACTGGAGCGGCAGGTGAAACCTGGGACAGAGATTAGGGCGCTCAGCGACCACGTCAATAATTTCTCTCGACATGTCCCGGGGGTGCGAGGTGATGAACCTGATGCGGGGGATACCGGTGGCGGCCGCGGTTCTCAGCAGGCCGGCGAAGTTGACGTCTCCGTCCTGGTAGGAATTGACGTTCTGGCCAACCAGGGTGATATCCTGTTGCCCCAAATCCCGCAAAATATTGATCTGCTCGATTATTTTGGCGTGTTGATAACTGATCTCGCGTCCCCGGGAATAAGGGACGACACAATAGGCGCAAAAATTATCGCAACCCCGCATTATGGGCAAAAAACAGGTGGAATGCCGGTGACCGCCATTTTTGACCGGTAAATCATTTTGTTTCGAGATCGTGGGATCTTCCAGACGAATCAATGGTTTGTTTGTCCCTGACAACTCTTCCAGAAACTCCGGCAGCCGGTGGAAATTACTGGTGCCGCAGATCAGATCAATACCGCTGACTTTTTCCGCCAGGTCTTTGCCTTCAAGCTGGGTAACGCAACCGCCAACAGCGATTTTCAGCTCCGGTTTTTGCCTTCTGTGTTGTTGCAGGTCGTGAATCTGGCCAACGACCCTTCTAACCGCCCGCTCCCTGATGGAACAGGTGTTGAGGATGAAGTAGTCGGCTTCTTCGCGAAAGTAGGTTTCCTGATAGTTGTTTTGAGTCAAGGCTTGCCTGATGATGTCCGAGTCGGACTCGTTCATCTGGCAGCCGTAGGTTAAAAGATAGAATTTCTTCATAATGTTTTCCCTTAAAATCAGAATAAAAATTTTAGCGTTTTTCTCACCTGCTGTCAAGTTTCCTGAAATTGGCGTCAGGGTCATTCAATTATTCGATTTAAGGTGGCGGTGCGGCGTGGAGGGAGTTCTTTGCCAATAACAGGGGGATAGTACTGGTTGACATTTAAAGTTTTTGGGAAAGGGGTGTGGGGAAGAACCTTTTTTGGAAAAAAGGTTTGCCCCGCAAAAATGTAATCAATATTAAACTCCTCATAAATAATTGAATGACCCTGAAATTCCGGGTGATGTCAAGCTGCTTGTGTAAAAATTCTGAGGGTGCGGTTATGCCATCTCTTGCTTGATTACGTTATCAGTTAATTTGCTATAATGGTATTCAGAATTATGAGCCAAACCATTATGAAAAATAAATTAAATTATCAAAGCCTGGTTGTTTTATTACTCCTGATTTTATTGGCGCTTAATGTCTTGAGCGTCATTCATAAAACTCTCACTTATGATGAAAAAATGCACTTTAAATACGGTGTACAGATTACTGAACTCAATTCCGACCGCTTCGATGACAGCAAAATGCCCTTTTCAGCCCTGAACGCCGTACCCAACGCTCTCGGGAGACTGCTGAAACCGCTGTTACCTGACTCCGGTCGAACAACCGACTTCCTGTTCGATATCAGAACGGGGAGAATTTTCACCATATTATTTTCCCTGATAACCGCCCTGTATGTTTTTCGGTGGAGCCGTGAGCTTTATGGACCGGCCGGCGGGGTTTTTTCTCTGTTTTTATATACCTTTTCCCCCAATATAATCGCTCATTCACGGTTGATTACCACCGATATTTACGCCGCCGGGATGATTTTAATCGCCGGTTATTACTTTTGGCGGTTTCTCAAGCCGGGAGGCTGGCGGAGGGAACTTCAGAGCGCCGTCGCCCTGGGTTTGAGTCAACTGGCCAAATACACCTGCGTGTTCCTGTATCCCATTTATCTGTTAATTGTAATCATTAAATACACGCCCCGGTTACTCAAACTTAAGGCCAAG
>JAJRWM010000201.1 GCA_024276815.1 bacterium | reverse complement strand
TCTGGTGAGTTATGGCTGCTTTTAACCTTGTCAAATTTGTTGTAGACCTCGATAATTTTGCGTTTCGCCACGCCTGGTAAGTGAAAATCAGAATCATTCTTGTCAGACGCGTCATGCACGACTAATACCAGGTCCGCGTTCTTAATCGCCTTGCGGCTTCGTTTAACGCCTTCCATTTCAATGATATCATCGCTCTTTGTGATACCGGCCGTATCACAAACAATAAAAGGAATCCCTTTAATGTTGAGATATTCCTCGATAATATCCCTGGTTGTGCCGGCAATGGGCGTTACGATCGCGCGTTGTTCCTTTAAGAGAATATTGAGCAAGCTTGATTTGCCAACATTTGGTTTCCCGGCGATAATTAATTTCACGCCCTCCCGAAATATTTTGCCTTCTTCAGCGGTTTTGATTAAACTTTTCATCTCCGGCACCAGTTTATCGATCTCGTTCTTTAGGCCGCTATAGTCGTTTAGCTCAAGATCCTCTCCGGTAAAATCAGTCATTAATTCCAATTGGACCAGGATTTTTTTCGTTTTCTCAAATAAAGTTTTTATCTTGTTTTTTAAGCCGCCGCGCAGTTGATACAGCGAGTGGGAAGCGCTGTTTTCCGTTTTCGCCCTGATGAGATCAATTACCGCCTCGGCCTGTGTTAGATCAAGACGACCGTTAAGAAACGCCCGCTTGGTAAACTCCCCCGGCTCGGCAATTCTCGCGCCCTGTTCGACGACGAGGTCGAGGATATTCCGGGCGACGGTAATCCCTCCGTGACAGTTTATTTCAATTATGTCTTCGCGGGTATACGTTTTGGGAGCCTTGAAATAAGAAACCAGGACTTCATCGATTACAGCGCTGGTAAGAGGTTTTATGATAAAACCGTAATAGATGTGATGAGACTCAAACGAACGGGGCTTTCCTGAGAAAATCTTTTCAAGAATAGCCAGGGCTTGATCCCCGCTCAACCTGATGATATTTATCGCGCCTTCCCCGATAGTTGTCGAGATGGCGGCAATAGTATCGGGAGACAAAGATTACTCCTCCGGATCATGCTTAAGATCGATATACAGATCCTTAACCTTTCCTTCTCCCTGGCTGTAGCTTGTTAAATCATCGTTCTCACTGACTATTAAATGAATTGTCCGGCGGTCAAAGGAATTAATCTGGGGAATGATTGCCGCCCGGCCGGTGGTCCTCACTTCGCTGATAAGCCGTTCAACCCGATACAATAATTCTTCTTTTTTCTTCTTGCGGTAGCCACTGATATCAAGAACAATCTTCCTGATTTCCCAGGTATTCTTGTTATAGATGATGTTGGTCAGAAACTGTAACGCTTCGAGAGTGTTGCCGTAGCGGCCTATAAGCATAGCATTTTCCGGGCATTCAATATTAATCAGGATTCTTCTTTCTTCCTGTTCCTCGCTGAAATCAGCGTCAAAGCCCATCTTTTCAACCATTTGCCTGACGATCGCGACCGCGCTGTTTTCGGTTTTCCGAGAGACCCTGATCCTGACTTTATTCTCAGGAAAGGCCCCCCCCCCTTCTTCCTCAACCAAGCTGTAATCGAAATCAGCATTCAGATCAAGCCGAGCCTTTTCTATCGCTTCCTCGAGATTTTCACCTTCGTATAAAAGTTCATTTTTCATGACAACGCCTCGTTTTAAGTAGTTTTTTGGTTAATAATATATTGCTGAGCAATGGTCAAAATGTTGCTGACGATAAAATACAGGAATAGCCCCGCAGACAGATTAATAAACAGAAAAGTCATTATTAGCGGCATAAAATACATCATTTTCGCCTGTTTGGGATCGGTTACCGGAGTCATTTTCTGCTGTAAAAACATGGTAATTCCCATCAGGACAGGCAAAACAAAATAGGGGTCTTTTTGGGATAAATCCGTAAACCAGAACATAAAGGGAGCGCCTCTCAGCTCAATCGCCGATCTCAGGGTGTTAAACAGGCCGAAGAGAACCGGCAACTGGATTAGCATCGGCAAGCAGCCTCCCAGCGGATTAACCTTATGGCGTTTATAGAGCGCCATAATCTCCTGGTTGACCTTCTGTTGGTTCCCCTTGTATTTTTCCTTTATTTCGTTCATCATCGGGGTAATTGTTTGCATTTTTTTCATACTGGTAAAGCTTTTATGCGCCAAAGGATAGGTCACCAGTTTTATCATGACCGACAGGATGATGATAGACCAGCCGAAATTACCCACGTAATTGTTGATTTGTCTCAGCATTACCAGCAAGAACTTACTAAACGAGCCAAAGAAGCCAAAGTCAATATTGTCTTCCATTTTGTTATTGAATGCTTGTAAGTAGCTGATTTCTTTGGGTCCGAGATATATTTCAAAATTATTACTTACGGTTTTATTTGGTGATATCGAGGCTGACGGCACCACAATGGCTATCCGCACCCTGGGCGCCTTGACATCCGCAGACGGTAGCTTTTCCAGCTTCGCGAAACAGTTGGGAATATTTCTGGGAATAATCGCCGAGATAAAATATTTACTGCCAATAGCCAGCCACCTGACGTTCTCCGAGCTTAACTTGTTGTCCTTGTTTTCGTATTCCAGGTTAAAAGAAGTTCCTTTTATTTTAGGGGCTTTAATGGAGCGGATTTTATCGTTAATATTAGCCACAACCCTGATTATGTCAGTTTTGTCTTCCTTGAGATTCAGGTAAACATCGGGTTCCCAGATAACGCTGTAGGTGGGAATGTTGACCGTGGCTCCACTGTTGTTTTGCCACGAGACTTCCATTTTCACAGAATAGCCGTCCCGATCAACGCGGAACTTTTTTATCAGTTGTAATTCCGGCAGAGACTTGGTAAAAACAATTGACGCGCCGCTATCATCCTCAGTCACCCGCACGTCGTAAACCGCGGTTAAAAGGTCGTCATCTTTGTCGCTCAGCCCCAGCGGGTAAAAGGCTTCTGAGCCAATATTGATTAGCTCAATCGGTTTCTTGGCCGCGTCTCTTTCAAAGTACTCTTTCAGACGAATACTTTTTATTCGCGCGCCCAGGCTGTCAAAAGCAATGACAAACCTGTCATTTTCCAGCGTGTATATTTTACTTGCCGGAACTTTTTTCGGTTTGATTTTTGCCGCGGCAGTCGCCTGTTCCACCGGCTCGTCCGGGCTGGGAGAACTGGTAGTGTCGGGGTTAGCCAGATTCTTCTCTTGCGATGGCTTGCCCGCCTTGGGGTGGGGAACGATATATTGATAACCAAGAATGACCATCAAGGAGAGAACGATGGCCAGGATCGTATTTTTTTCCATTTCAACCTTTCATTTTAACGGATCAAAGCCGCCGTCATTATAGGGATGACAACGGGCAATTCTCTTAATTCCCAACCATAATCCACGCAAGACACCATACTTCATTACCGCTTCCTGAGTATATGATGAACAAGAGGGATAAAACCGGCAACTTGGCGGGGTAACAGACGAGAAACTAACCTGATAGACTTTTATGATAAAGTTAACAATCTTTCGTGGCACCAGGGCGTACCCGGTAAAAGTTGGCATCATTAAAAACCTTTTCCAGGTCCCGCCTAATCTCATCATACGGCCGACCGACAAAACTTCTCTTTACGACGATAATGACTGAGATATTGCTTTTCAGCAGAGATAGTTGCTTTCTAATAATTTCCCGTAGCAAGCGGCGAGAATGATTACGAACAACAGCTTTGCCAATTCTTTTAGTTGTCGTAATGCCAAACCGAAAGGCATTCTCCCTGGTGTCTTTCTGGTAAAACACCTTTACAAAGCGACCATTTCGGACCTGGCCGTCGTTGTAGATTTGTAAATATTGTTGTCGTTTTCTAACTTTATTCTTATCTGGCAAACAGTTATTAATTTTTAGCTACCTAGACAACTAACCGTTTTCTGCCTTTTTGTCGTCTGCGACTTAATATCTTACGACCGCCCTTGGTTTGCATGCGGCTACGAAAACCATGCGTCCGTTTTCTTTTTATGATACTGGGTTGATAAGTTCGTTTCATTTTTTCCTCCGACTTTACTGAGGGGAATATTATACATATCGAGCTTATTTAAGTCAAGCTTTTTTCCTTTTTTGCAGGGTCATTCAATTCTCAAAAACAAAATCATAAAAAACAAGAACCTTGGCAACCCCGACTTTTCGAAAAAAAAGCAGGCTTGGGCCGAAGGGGACGGTCTTTTTTCAAAAACGGAGTCCCCCGAACAAAATTCATACTTGCTTGCATTTTGCGAGTTATCCGGATAAAGTTGTTGGAGTGAGAGGTGTTGCCGCCTATTTTTCCTCAAAGGCATAGACGTTGCCGTCTCTGGAACCGATAAACACTTTTGATTCGATAACCGCCGGCGAACTGGCTATGGAGCCGCCGGTTACATAGCTCCACAGCAACTTCCCGCTATGCAGATCAATACTGTATACCTTTCTGTCCCAGGAACCAATGACAACCATTTCGTTGGTTACAGCCGGCGAACTGGAAACGTCGCTGGCGCATTGATATTTCCAGATTAATTTTTCCGTCTCCATGTTTACCGCGTAAATATTGTTATCATCGCTGCCAAAGACAACATACTTGCCCTTTACCGCCGGGGATGATTTTACCGCGCTGTCCGTAATGAATTGCCACTTGACGGTGCCCTGGGCCGCATCAATAGCATACAGGTAGCCATCATCGGAGCCAACAAAGACCATCCCGGCATAAACCGTCGGCGAGGATTTGATCGCTCCGCCGGTTTTGTATTTCCAGCGCAGGGTCCCGGTCTTGGCCTCCAGAGCGTAAAGATAGCCGTCGATAGAGCCAAAGTAAATAAAGCCGTTAGAGACCGCCGGCGAAGTCCAGATCTCCCTTTCCACGGCGTACTTCCAGATAACAGCGCCATTATGAGCGTTAAGAGCGTACAAGAAACGGTCAAAAGAGCCGACATAAACAATATTCTCCACGACGGTTGGCGAACTGGAAACATCGCCGCCGGTAAGGTATTTCCATTTCACCTGCCCGGTTTTGGCGTCCACCGCGTGGACATAATCATCATCATTACCGACAAAAACCACTCCGTCAATCACGGCGGGCGAACTGGAAAAAACCTCGCCGCCCTCATATTTCCACTTAATAGCCCCATTGTTGATATTCAAACAGTATAAATAGCGGTCCTGCGAAGCGACATAAACCGAATTAGCGACAACGGCGATACCGCTATTCACTTCAGCGCCAGTTTGGAATTTCCAGATATTTTCCAGGTTTGAACTGAGATCGGTATTGATATAGCCGCTGTGCCGAGAGTCATGACGGAACATTGGCCAATAGATATCCTTGATCAGCTTGGCGGAAACCATGTTGCTTTTTCC
Organism: bacterium; assembly: GCA_024276815.1. Classification (GTDB taxonomy): domain Bacteria; phylum JACRDZ01; class JAJRWM01; order JAJRWM01; family JAJRWM01; genus JAJRWM01. The sequence goes on along the minus strand of JAJRWM010000201.1, from coordinate 4,411 downwards.
GCTGCTGATAGTCACGTCAGCATAATAGATAAGATAGCCGTCATTATTTATTTCCAGTTCATGGACGCCGGATGAGATTTTAGGAATGGAGACAGGCGTTTGCTCTCCCTTTAATTCCCCATCAAGATAAACCCTGGCATCAGCCGGTTCCGAAATAATCAACAGGGAGCCGCTCACCTCGGTTGAAAGATTGTTAACAGACCTCAGCCGCGCGTTGACTTCCAGGGTTTCCTGATAGTTTATCTCAATGATCTCCAGCCAGGTCTCGAAGCCGGTTTTCTCAAGCTTGAGTTTATGCTTGCCAATGGCCATGCTTTTAATGCTCAGCGGGGTTGTGCCCTTATAAACCTCATCAAGATACACGTTTGCGCCGGAGGGAGCCGATGAGACTCTTAAACTACCTCTGTGTCTTTTTAATTCAACGCGCACGGTACCGTCTGTCTTGGTCAGAGTGGTAACATAGTTTTCATAACCTTCCTTGTAAACAACCAGCATATGCTCGCCCGCCGGCAATTTTGGTATTAATAGCGGTGTTTTACCTTTGAGAACAGCGTCGATAAAGACCTGCGCTCCATCCGGTTCGGATTCAATTACCAGGCTGTCAGACTGACTGAAAACGGAAAAAGTGGAGATCAACAAGATTAAAAGGGAAACGAGAATTACGCATTTATTCCGCAAGCTTTTCCTCCCATGTTTTAGGTTGTTGATAATTTGAGAAGGTATTCCTAAACATATTAATCAATCTACCCAAGACATGTCAAGTCTTATTTCCCTGTTTTTCAGGGTCATTCAATTATTTATGAGGAGTTTAATATTGATTACATTTTTGCGGGGAGTTATAGGGGGACGGTATTTTTTCGAAAAAGAGTCCCCCTGATAAAATTTACCTCTGATCGTAATTGGCTTTGGTAATTGGATGCCCCTGCCTTGTTTTACAGAGCAATCGTGATGAGAACGTGTCGGCGTTACCGGCTTGTGTGGTATAATTCCCTGGTTGGAAAGTTAAGAGAAACAGGGCGGGACATGGCCGGGGAAATCTTTAAAATTGATTATTTAATAGCGGTGACCGGGGCCAGCGGGTCTCTTTACGCTCACCGCTTGATTGAAGAGCTGTTATCGCGCGAGTTCAAGCTGGGCTTGATTTTCTCCTCGGCCGGGCAACAGGTTTTCGCCTACGAACTGAACCATTCACCAACAGCGAATTGGAGCGGTTTTATTCAGGATTTATACCAAACACAAAATATCAAAACCTACGGTATCCAGGAACTGTTCGCTCCGACCGCCTCAGGCTCCGGTATCGCTCAGGCGATGGTCGTGGTTCCGGCCAGCATGGGAAGTATCGCCCGGATTGCGCAGGGAAATTCATCAAACCTCATAGAACGGGCCGCCGACGTCTACCTGAAGGAAAACCGCCCTCTTTTGCTGGTGCCTAGAGAAACGCCGCTGAGCGCTATCCATCTTGAAAACATGTTGAAACTTGGTCGGCTGGGCGTGAGAATAATCGCTGCTATGCCGGGATTTTATCATCAGCCGCGCAGTCTTGACGATCTGGTTAATTTTATGGTCGGGAAGATCCTGGAAAACCTGAATCTGGCGCACAGCCTTTATCCGGCTTGGCAAGGGAGCGTATAATTGCGCTTTGGTTTAATCGTTAAAATAGAATATCGGAGAGAGGGAAAATGTTAGACATTAAATGGATCCGTGACAACCAGGCCCTGCTTAATCAGGCGAACCTGGACCGTGGAGTAAAAGTCGACTTGGAGAAGCTTCTTGAGTTGGACGTTAAACGCAGGGAGCTTCTGAATAAAATAGAAACACTGAGAGGTTTGCGCAATCATGTTTCTCAGGAAATTGGCCGGCTCAATAAAGAGAAAAAAGAGACCTCCGCAAAAGTCAGGGAGATGCAGGAAGTCGGCCAGGAGATAAAATCCGGCGAGACCATAATCCGGAAGATCATGATTGAGATTGATAACATCCTGATGTATCAACCTAATCTGCCCCTGGATGAGGTCCCCCGGGGGAAAGGGGATGCCGACAACCAGGTAGTCAGAAACTGGGGAACGCCGCCCAAGTTTGATTTTACCGCCAAGCCGCACTGGGAACTGGGCGAAAGTCTGGGGATCATGGATTTCGCCGCGGCCGCTAAAATGACCGGCGCCCGGTTTTGCGTGTTAAAGGGAATGGGGGCCCGGCTGGAAAGAGCCCTGATTAACTTTATGCTGTAAAAGCATACGACAGAGCACGGCTATACTGAAATTCTGCCTCCCTTTATGGTCAACGCGGAAGCGATGACCGGCACCGGTCAACTGCCAAAATTCAAAGAGGATCTTTTCCGCTGCGAAAAGGATGGCTATTATCTGATTCCCACAGCCGAAGTCCCGGTTACCAATCTGCACCGGGAAGAGATCATCAAGGACAGCGACCTGCCGCTTTACTACACTGCCTATACTCCCTGCTTTCGCAGCGAGGCCGGATCATACGGCCAGGATACTCGCGGTCTAATCCGCCAGCACCAGTTTAACAAAGTCGAACTGGTCAAATTCACCCGCCCGGAAAACTCGGAAGCAGAGCTGCAAAAGCTATTACATAACGCGGAGTTAATACTACAGGCTTTAGAATTACCTTACAGAGTGGTAATCCTTTGCCGGGGCGATCTTGGTTTCTCCGCCGCCAAGACCTATGATATTGAAGTCTGGCTACCCAGCCAGAACTGTTATCGGGAGATATCATCCTGTAGCACTTTTACTGATTTCCAGGCCCGGCGGGCCAAGATCCGCTTTAAAAGACCGGGCGAAAAGAAGACGGAGTATGTTCACACCCTGAATGGCTCTGGCTTGGCTGTCGGGAGAACCCTGGTCGCGATTCTGGAGAATTATCAGACCGCCGGCGGCACGATTGTTATCCCCGAGAAGCTGCGCCCTTACCTGGGTAACGCGGAGTTAATAAAATAGCGCGTTTTACAGTTCATATCAACATGTTAAGTAATATTGTTAACTAATTACTTCAAGCCGTCGCGCCTGGAAACCGGGGGAGGATCCGGCAAATTTTGGCAAAACCCGCTAATTTACCCGCCCTCGGCAAGCCGCAAGCAATAAATGTCTTTTGTGTCAATGAATTAAAATGATATCTTAATGGTATCCCTTAGGCTCTATCGCTTAACATCTTTTGCCAACGCGTTTTTGGCATAGCTGATATACGCTTGGGGCAGGTTGGCGCCCGGTAATGCCAGGAGCGCTTGCCATTGAGCGGCGGCTTGCGCGGTCGCACCCTTCTTTTCATAGGCCAAGCCCAAATTATAAACAGCCTTACCATAATCAGGCTTGAGCTCAACCGCCCTCTTAAAGTTGGCGATCGCCTCGTTGATGAATCCCCGCAAGAAAAAGGCGACCCCGCTGTTCAGATGATATTCAACATTATCAGGATCGAGCTTTAACAACTTCTTGTAATAGAGAATCGCATTGGAATAATTGCGCTGACGGATAAAATAGGAAGCCTTCTCGGAATAATGGTTTATCAACATGGAACGGGCGGTTTTATTATCCGGAATCAGATCAAGAACCTTTTTGTAAGCCGCCATCTCCTGGGATTTTCGCTTCAGGATAAAGAAGTATTCCGCTTGCAAATCATAATATTTCGCCTGAAAATAACGCTCATAGGCGGCAGTATCACGCGGCGAGATATTGGTCAGGTAAGGCAGAATTTTAGTCCGGGCGGGGATGAGCTTGACCAGGTTCTGATCCACGGTTCGCTGGTGCATGCTTTTGGGAGCGGTGAACTCCAGGTAGGGATTATTGTCGGAGTTGATTTTCGCGGATCGGGTCAGCTCTTGAATGCCCGAACGGTCTGTCAGGTAGCAGGTGAGAAGCTCATTGATATCCGAGAGATTTATCTTGGCCAGATCATTATTTACCGCCGGCCGGGACAATTTGTCCCGCAAGACCTGATAGTCAATGCTTAAGGGACTGTTGGAGCCGATTAAAAAGCTGTCGTAACCGGTAATCCAGACAGAGCAATAGGGGAAAACATCGGCAAACGTTTTCAGGATCATGAAATAATCGCTGTTGGATAATTGATAGAGAGGCACCCACTGGCACATAACGCCTTTTGGCTTGAGATGTTTTTTGCACAACTCGTAATGCTCTTTGGAGTAAAGGCTGGACGCACCGGCGACCCAGGGATGGATCGGATCGGAAGTTATCACATCATATTTTTTTTGGCTGGCCAGCAGGAAATTACGGCCATCGTCAATCACGACCTTGAGCTTGGGATTATCCATAACCTGGTGATTTTCCTCACTGAACTGACGGCTGGCCCTGGGCACCGCGGCGGAAATCTCGGCGACCGTGACCTGCTCAAGAGGATAAAGAGTCGTCGAACCGGTGGTCACTCCCGTACCCAGACCAATCACCAG
>JAJRWM010000200.1 GCA_024276815.1 bacterium | reverse complement strand
GAATACCGGCCAGAGGAACATTACCTTGACCGCTGCCTCTGGTGGTTAGGGTTATTTCCAGGATTTTAGAAGCGACTTCGGCGTCACGACCAAACATTTCGTAGAAGTCGCCCATGCGAAAGAAGAGGATGGAATCAGGATACTGGCTTTTTATCCTCTGATACTGCTGCATCAGCGGTGTTATTTTCTTTTTTTGCTCCTTCAGTTTTCACTGCCTCCTCTGCTACGGCTACTTCTTCTTCGTGCAAGACCACGATACTGCGCACGTTAATCCCGGCGTCAGCCAGCGCGGTTTTGACGTCTTTCATTTTGGCGTCTGTTGTCTTAACCAGCATATTGACAAGTTTCATATTGTAACTCTCCTTTACTGCCTGGTCTCGTGAATTATTTGAGCGGTAAAAGTGTAGATTTCGGTATCCGGCTCCCGCCAGGCTTCAGACGGCAGCCCGGCTTTGCGGCAGGTCTGCTTTAAAAAGGTCATCCGGTCCCAGCCGTATTCAGTCGCCACCTGCGGCAATAAAACGCCTCGGTAAAATCCCTTGATAATATAGATGCCATGCTTACCCACTTCAATCTCGTTCACATCTTTGATTCTTTTCATGGGAGAGAGTACCGAGATCTCGAACTCCAGGTCATCTGTTTCGGACGGAGAAATCGGGGGGAATCTGGGATCCTGGGAACTGGCCGCGACAGCCATGTCCTGGACAATCAAATACAGCGCCTTGTCCACCGGCGTAAAGCGGCCGATACAGCCGCGCAACTGTTTATTCTTGTTGATGGTGACGAAAGCGCCCCACTTCTCGTTGAGCACCGGGATATCATTCGTGATCTTCGGAACTTTCCTGTCCTTGATATAGGCAATAGCGGTCGCGCGCGCGATTTCAATTAATCTTTTTTGCGCTTTTTCATCTAACTGAGACGTTTTTTTCACTTCTTTCGGCAACGGTTTGTAGGCGCTAAAGGCCATTGCCACGTAACCAACAACCGACTTGGTATCCCGGCTGGCGTCTCCTGAATCGGAATAATGGAGTTCGGTCACGTTCTCAGCTCCCACGCTTCTGGCGACCAGCATCGTAGCGATTACGGCTGCCTGACCGCATAACTGGGTTTTCCGTTGCAGCAAATCCTGATAAAGCTGAGCGGAATTCATGTTTTCGATATCTTTAATAGCCAGCCGGTCCATTATAGCCGCTGTTTCTCTGGGAAAATAGTGCGACATATCAGTGCTGCCGACCAGCAAAACACTTTTTTCAGTTGAGTTCATCGCCCAGACAATGGCTTGAGCGACCAGTTTGGCGTTCTCGAAGGTTGGCCTCTTGATGATTATCGGGACAATTTTCGCTTCAGGTACAACGGTCTGGAGAAAGGGGACTTCAACCTCCAGACAGTGTTCTCTGACATGGGGTTGGGTATTATTGTCCAGTTCAGGGCTGTAGCACAGTATCTTCCTGGCTAACTCGCTGTCAATTTCAGCGTCTCCCAGGGGAGTGCGGAAAAAGCCTTGGTCATAAATCGAAGCGACGCCGCTGTTGGTAATATGACTTCCGCCAACCAAAATAACCGTATCAATTTTTTTACCTTCCAGTAATTTGAAGGCGTAAGCGGCCGTTCCGGCGGAATAGATATAGCCGGCGTGAGGAGTGATTAAGGCTACCAATTCTCCCTTGATCCGGGGCGGCCTGGCGTTATTCAAATATTTATCAATATCATTTTGCAGTTTATTTTTATCAGCCGGATAGAACTGGCCGGCAACGGCCGGGCTTCGTACGGGTAAGTTAGCTTTATTCATTTCCTCCACCTCCGGCGGTTTTTGGGTTTTGACAGGTTTTTGTCTCGGCGAAATACCCTTGCCGACTAAAATACCGCTGACTAAAAATATGGCCAAGATTACTGCCAACAACCATCTTTGTCTCATGAGGCGCCCCTCCCTTTCCAGAGTGCCGGCGGCTTAATCGCCAACGCGGGACACTTTTCAACGCAGCGGCCGCAGGCGATACATTCGGAATTGTCAGAATCGGCCGATATTGCCTTGATACCCGGTTCATCAGCGCTTTGCAAGCAGTCCTCGCCGCATAACCAGCATTCATTACACTCTCCGCTCACCTGGTACCGCATCTGACCTTTCCAGGACAACAAAGCCAAAGAAGCCCCGGCCGGACAAAAATACTTGCACCAGAATCGATGGTTAAATAACGAGATAAAAAGTATTAAACCGGCTAATCCCCCGGCCTTGCTTTTAAAATCCAGAGAAAACACCCACTTAAACGGCTCAAAATTAGCGACTCCCAGCCGTGAAGCGGCAACCGCGACCAGGACGACAAACACCATCAAGCAGTATTTGAATTCTCTCATAATTTTATCATAACGTGGCGCTAAAGGTAAGTGGAAAGGGTTGCTTAAATAGATAAATTCCGTTACCGCGCCGAAGGGACAAATCCGTCCGCAATAGAGCCGGCCGAAAAAAAGAGTCACCAGAAAGGTCAGGCCAATCAGTAAATACCAGGCCAAATGAGTGAACGCCGGGAATCGGCCCATCAGAATATTGATTAAATTGAATACTGAATAAAAGTTCTTTTGGTAAAAGCCCAGATAGCCAATGCTCACGGCCATGATTAAATAACGAAATTTCCGCTTCGGCAAATAGAAATTGAATATAGCCAGCCCGAAGATTAAACTGACGACGTAAGGAAAAGATGAGCTGAAAAACTCACGCCAGCGGACAACTTCGCCCTCAACCGCCAAGTCCAATCCCAACCGTTCTTTAGCAACCATTCGGGAACTGTTTTTGACGCTTCGGTAAATCGCCGTACTGGTAACGGTCGCGCCCGTAACAGCGTCCAGGTCCGCGCCGGACTCGAACTGGTCGCGAATATTTTTATTTTTAAACTGGGCGGCAAAGGAAGCGTCCTCGATTTGGCAGACATAAACCGGCGTCTCATGGTGACTGATAATGCTGATCCCGGCCAGTTCGCCATTTCTCTTCAAGCCCACCAGTGTCTTGACCGGGCCGGCGTAACCACGGATCCCGGCGTAGTCCGT
>JAJRWM010000199.1 GCA_024276815.1 bacterium | reverse complement strand
TGGTATTACTTTATTGAAAAACCCATGCCGGAATTCATTAAAATATATGTCTCGCATCACCCGTATATCCTGGCAGAGAAGATATGATGAAAGAAAAAGTTGGCTTCACCACCACGATCCCGGTGGAAATTTTACTCGCCGCTGATAAGGTGCCGGTGGATCTGAATAATCTGTTTATCAATCATCCGCGGCCCCATAAATTGATAGAAAAAGCGGAGAATGCCGGCTTCCCCGCCAATCTTTGCGGCTGGATCAAGGGGATATACGGAGCCGCCCACGAATACGGCATCAGGAAAATCATCGCCGTCACCCAGGGCGACTGTAGCAACACGCACGCCTTGATGGAAATACTGGAAAACGAGCGCTTCGAGATCATGCCCTTCGCCTATCCCTATGACCGGGACTACCAGCTTTTGAAATTACAGATTGAGCAGTTAATGGAGCGCTTCGGCGTTAACCCTGATGAAGCGGAAGCGGTCAGGACAAGTCTCCTTCCCTTGCGGGGAAAACTGAAGACGCTTGACGAACTGACATACAAAGGCGGCCAAATATCCGGCTTCGAAAACCACTATTACCTGGTCAGCGCCTCTGATTTTTTTGGTGATGTGGCAAAATTCACGGTGGAAGTGGACCGGTTTTTGGCCAAGATGAGAAACTCAAAACCGGACTGCCTGGAGCCGTTGCGGGTTGGTTATCTGGGCGTTCCTCCCATCATGAGCGATTTTTACTCCTTCCTGGAATCGCTGGGAGTGGAAGTTGTCTACAATGAACTGGCCCGCCAGTTCGCCATGCTGACAGACCACGGCGACCTGGTAAGACAGTACCAGAACTATACCTATCCCTACAAGATCTTTCATCGTCTCAGGGACATTAACGAAGCGGTGGAAAAAAGAAAACTGCGGGGATTGATCCACTATACCCAGAGCTTTTGTTTCCGGCAACTGGAAGATATCATCATTCGGCAGCAGGTCAAGGTTCCGATCCTGACAATTGAAGGTAACACGCCCGACCCGCTCGACGGCCGGACCCGTCTGCGGCTGGAAAGTTTCGCCGAGATGCTCAGGACTTCGTCCTGCTTTGGCTCACTTCGCCCAGGTCGGTGACCTGTCAAGGCTGGATTCTGACCGGCATGCCCAGGTCGGCGTACTCTTTAAACTCAAGCAGATCTTTCGAGTGGAGACGAATACAACCGTGAGTGGCCTTGGTCCCGATGGATTCCTGATGGTTGGTTCCGTGAATGCCGATGCCTTTCCAGGGCGGCGTCTTCAAGCGCAGGAAGAAAGGGCCGTAAGCGCCTTCTTCACCCTCAAACTTCCAATAACTGCTGTTCTGGATCTTGCAGATGAAAAAGTCTCCCTCAGGCGTCCGGTTGTCCTGAACCGATTTCTTGTCCCCGCCGTCTTCATCCATACCATAGGCAATGGGGTAAATTTTGAGCAGTTGATTGTCCGAATCATACAGCCGCAGTTCAAAATCTGATTTATCAATAACCGCCCAGTAAGGATAATCGGGGTTTTTAACCACCTCTTCGAGCGCGGTGACCGCCTGGTTGGGCTTAACGGTCGGCGCCGCTTTAACCACTTTTTTTCAGCTTGTCGACCGGGAACTTTCCGCAGATAATCCTCACCCAGCGTAATCACTACTTCAGACAGCCCCTCGTTGGTTCTTATTTCCCCGCTATCTAACGTTCTCTTCGCCAGTTCAGCCCGTTCTTTCAAGGCCTTGGGGGCGGTAATCAGGGTTCGGGGCTGATTGCCAACATTAAAATTATGGGCAATGTTCAATCCTTGGTCGTTTAAGATGTTTGCTACTTTTTCGCGGAACTCTTCCTTGCCGGTCGCGTTAAGCAGGATGTTCTGATTGTTAAAGCTAGCCGGCTTGCTTAAAGAAGCCACCAGGTCGATACCCAGTTCTATTTTTATTTTATCCCTGACTAGTTTTTTATCGGTCCTGATCCGCCCGGCTCCCAGCAGCAACAGCAGTTTAGCCGCCCATTTCCCCGCTCCAGGCGCGCTGTAGATGGTTGTGTTTAACAGGAAACCGTCCGTGCCTTCGCGTGAATCGAAATTAAAGCCCTGTAGGGTAAGAGCTTTCTCGATTACCGGAGTTACGGGCTGGAGTTTTCTCAATTTGATATACTCAAAACTGTCATCAACCAGGACGATGGTGAGTTTTTCCTTTTCCTTCTGCTCCAGTTTCAGGAGGAAAACATCCTTAAAATTGGCGTAGAAAAAAATGCCGACGCCGATAATTAACACACTGAAGATAATAGATAGTATTTTCCAGATATTCATTTGTCTTTTCCCTTAAAATTTAAATAGAATGTTGTTTCTTCGTTTGGTTTGCTGGTCACCGATATTTTACCGCCCAGAACGCGCAGAATCCTTTTGCTGACTGACAGTCCCAGTCCCAGGCCAAATTCGCCATCCGTACCGTAACTGTGATTTTTCGAGAACCGCTGGAAAATTGTTTTCATGTTTTCCGGCCGGATGCCTATCCCGTTGTCCCGGACATAAACAGTCAACCCTTTGTTTTTCCGATCCTCAAAAGCCCCCAGTTCAACCCGGCCGCCCTTAGGTGTATATTTAAAGGCGTTTTGCAGGATATGTTC
>JAJRWM010000198.1 GCA_024276815.1 bacterium | reverse complement strand
GACAAGTCGCCACTGGTTTTCGCCACTTCCTCACCCTGGCCGCGGGTTTTTTTCAGCAAACGCTGAATAGTTTCGATAAAAACATTAAACCAGTGGCCAACCTGGCCGATCTCGTCTTCCGTGGCGACCTCGATACGGGCGGTAAGATCTCCTTCGCCCTCAGCGATATCGTGAAAACGATGCGCCAGGTCTCTCAGGGGGGAAACGACTCTTCTCTGGATAAAAACAACGCTGAATACTCCCAAGACCATGCCAATAATAGCTAAAAAGATTAATGATTTCTTGAGCTTTTACATTTTCGCTTCGGCCGCGGCTTGATACAAACCGGTAACCTTGTGCATTTTCGCCAGCAGATCCAGGTTGTTATCAACAATACGTTGCAGCATGTTCTGAAAGCCCGGCGTCTCCGGATCAATATCCCGGCGGAGAAAGAAATCGATACTCTCGTTAAAGGGTTTCCAGATGGACCTGACTTCCAGCAAAACCGGGAGTATCTTCGGGTTTTTCGTCGCCGGAACCAAGGCGATGGATTTATCTGAATTGGTAAACTCACCGCCATTGACAAGAAGCGTGAGAGCTTTATGATAACGATTCCTTGATTTCCGGAGCGCGAGCTGATAAGCCTGTATCCGTTCGCTCGCTCCCGGCTGGCTGGCGTAGAGTTCGTTGACAATGCCGGTAACTTCCTTGGTCATTTTCTGGGACAGCATCCGCTGGGCGCCCGAAATATTAATAACCAGGCCATCTCCTTTCTGACCGTTGATTAACCAGATGCTCCAGAGAGTGCCCGCGGTAAAAACGACTATGATGGCAACGATCAATGATGCCAGAGGTGTCAGAATTGATTTTCTGAAAGACAAGATTTTCTCTCCTTTTCTGAAAATGGATTTTGAAATCAGCCTTGTCGGCTTTCACCACTAACCCATTATCGCAAAAAAAGACCAGGTTGTAAAACATCTCTGCGGGTTTCTCCCTTTTCAGAGACAAACTTCGCTTGACAGCGGCGAGTATATCTTGCTACACTTGCTATGTTCTGCAACTTTCACCTCTCTCTGAGGGTATTAAATATATTAGTGAATCGGTATCTGTAGTTTCTCTTGTTCTCGCCAGTCGCCAGGAACCGCGCTCATGCGTGTTTTTCGCGGCTGAATATACAAGCGTTTATTATTTTAAGGAGGCTTTAAGCTCTATGGATTTTATCTCCAGGACCCAGGAAATTCTTGATAAACACAGTAACAACGCGGTGATTCCCGTTCTGCAGGACGTTCAGAATGAATTCGGCTATGTTCCCGAAGAAGCCGTGGCGCATATTTCCAGCGTCACCAACATAAACAAAAGCCGGTTGTACGGTATTCTTACTTTCTATTCTCAATTTTACCTGAAGCCGCGGGGTAAAAACATCGTCAAGGTCTGTTGCGGTACCGCCTGCCATGTCAAGGGCGCGGAAAAAAACCTGACCAAGTTAAAAGAGCTTTTGAAAATCAAAGAAGGAGAAACCACCGCCGACGGCGAGTTCACCCTGGAAAGAATCGCCTGCATGGGAGCCTGCGGTCTGGCCCCGGTAGTCACCGTTAACCAGGAAGTCCATGGCAATGTCACCTCTGACAAGATTGATAAAATAATAAAAAAATAACCAATATCCGCTGAAGCGGATAATGTTAACTTCGATAGATAGCATTAATCCTCTTGAAAAGGAGTAAATTATTGAGCAACGAAATAAAAGAAAAATTAATCACTGACGACAGCTTAATCCAGATATCGATTTGTCTGGGAACTGGCGGAGTGGCGGCGGGGGCCAGGGACGTTTTCAACAGCTTCGCCAAGGAATTGGAGAGTAATCAGGTCGAGGCGGTAATCAAGGAGCGTAAATGCCGGCACAAGGTTCATCAAACTGGTTGTCGGGGACTTTGCGCGCTTGACGTTCTGGTGGATGTCCTGGTGCCGGGAATGGCTGAGACCTCTTATGCCCGGGTTACCGCCGCGATGGTGCCGGAAATCGTTCAGGAACACATTATCAATAAAAAACCGGTTGAGAAATACCTGGTGGACGAAGCGCATCACCGGTTCTTCGACAAGCAGAAACGCCGCGTTCTGCAACGCTGCGGCGTAATCGATCCCGAAGATATCAACGACTATCTGGCCACTGACGGTTACCAGGCTTTGGCCAAAGCTCTACGAATAGGACCGGAAAAAGTAATTGACGAGGTGAAAACGGCCGGGTTGCGGGGACGGGGCGGAGCGGGGTTTCCGACCGGCTTGAAATGGGCGTTTTGCCGGGCGGCTGAGGGTGACACCAAGTATTTGATCTGCAACGCCGACGAAGGCGACCCGGGCGCTTTCATGGATCGCAGCCAGTTGGAAAGCGATCCTCATTCCGTACTTGAGGGTATCATCATCGGCTCTTACGCTATCGGGGCCGAAAAAGCGTTTATTTACGTCAGAAGCGAGTATCCCCTGGCCATTGAGAGGCTGAAAATCGCGATCAGGCAGGCCAAGGAAAAAGGATACCTGGGAGATAACATCTTAAACAGCGGCTTTAATTGCCGGATCGAGATTGAAAAAGGGTCCGGCGCCTTTGTCTGCGGCGAGGAAACCGCTCTGATGTCTTCTATCGAGGGCAACCGTGGTATGCCGAAGCCCCGCCCGCCCTATCCGGCGGAAAAGGGTCTTTGGGGCAAACCTACCAATATTAATAATGTAGAGACTTTGGCTAACGTGCCCCTGATTATTCTGGGCGGCGCCGCCCAGTACGCCCAAATCGGTACCGAAAAGAGTAAAGGCACCAAGGTCTTCGCGCTGACCGGCAAGGTTAACAATACCGGTTTGATTGAAGTGCCGATGGGCATTACCATCAAAGAAATAGTCTATGATATCGGTGGCGGTATCAATAATGACAAAAAGTTCAAAGCCATTCAAATTGGCGGGCCGTCGGGCGGCTGCCTGGGTGAGTCTCATCTGGACACCCCGATTGACTACGACTCCCTGGTTGCGGCCGGAGCCATTATGGGTTCCGGGGGTTGCGTCGTTATGGATGAAGATACCTGCATGGTGGATATCGCCCGCTACTTCATGGATTTTATCCAGGAGGAATCCTGCGGTAAATGCGTGCCGTGCCGGATCGGCACCAAGAGGATGCTGGAAATCCTGACTCGTATCTGTGATGGCGAAGGCGTTGCAGAAGACCTTCAGAATCTCGAAGAGCTGGCCAAAAAAGTCAAGAACACGGCTCTTTGCGGCCTGGGACAAACCGCGCCCAACCCGGTCGAGAGTACTTTCCGTTATTTCAAAGACGAGTATCTCGCCCATATCAAGGAAAAAAGATGCCCAGCCAAAGCCTGTAAAAACCTGATTAAATACCGGGTGACGCCTGATGACTGCAAGTCTTGCGCTTTATGCGTCAAGGTTTGCCCCAGCGAGGCTATTCTGGGCGGCAAAAAAGGCGTCAAGGCTGAAATTCAGAATGACAAGTGTATTCGTTGCGGGGCTTGTTTAAGCAAGTGTCCTACTAAGGCGATTAAAGTTGTCGATAATGATTCGGCCGCCGCCGTGGAGGTGAAATGATGAAAGAAATCAGCATAACGATAGATGGTCGGCAGGTAACCGCCGCTGCCGGGAGCACCATACTGGCTGTGGCCAAGAGGGAAAACATTCACATCCCTCATTTATGCCATGAGTCCCGGCTGGAGCCTTTTGGGGCCTGCCGCATCTGTATTGTCGAGGTTAAAGGCGCCAGGGGATTACAGCCGGACTGCCATACCGCGATTAAAGAGGGGATGGAGATCGTTACCGATTCAGAAAACCTGAGGGAGCATCGCAAATTCCTCCTGGAGCTTTTATTAAGCGATCATCCTCATGACTGCATGACCTGTGACGCTAACACCAGTTGCAAACTGCAAACTTACGCTTATGAATATGGTATTGATTTGAATCGCTACGGCGGTGAGACTCATCCCTTTGAAAAAGTAGATGATATCAACAAGCTGATTGAACGCGACCCGGCGAAATGTATCCTGTGCGGTCGTTGCGTCCGGATCTGCGACGAGGTGGTCGGCGCCCGGGCGATCGACTTTGTTAACCGTGGTTTTAAAGCCAATATCAGCGCGCCTTATAATGTTTCTCTGCTGGACACCACCTGTGAACTGTGCGGCCAGTGTGTTTCCACCTGTCCTACCGGCGCCCTGACCGAGAAAATGGCCAAGGGCAAGGGCTGGGAAGCCGACTTTAAAAAGGTTCGCACCACGTGTCCCTACTGCGGTGTGGGCTGCGTCTTTGACCTGAACGTGGACCGAAACGGTAAGATCGTCAAGGTCACCTCTGAAGTCGGTTCTGTCCCTAACAATGGCAATCTTTGCGTTAAGGGCCGGTTCTCATACGACTTCGTTCAGCATCCCGACCGCTTGAAAAAGCCCATGATCAAGAAGAACGGCAAGCATGTCGAGGTGGAATGGGACGAGGCTATCGCTTTCGTGGCGGATAAATTAACGGCCATCAAGGAAAAATACGGCCCGGACAGCCTGGGATTTGTTTCTTCCTGCCGCAGCACCAACGAAGCGAATTATGTCATGCAGAAACTCGCGCGGGCCGTTTTTGGCACTAACAACATCGATCAGTGCGCCAGAACCTGTCACGCGCCCACCGTCGCCGGGCTGGCCATGGCTTTCGGCAGCGGCGCCATGACCAACTCCATCAGCGAAATATCCAACGTTGATCTCGCTTTCGTTATCGGTTCCAATCCTACCGAAGCCCATCCGGTTATCGGTATGGAGATGAAAAAAGCGATGAGAAACGGCGCTCAGGTTATCGTCTGCGACCCCCGGAAAACCTGGATGGCCAAACACGCTGACCTGCACTTACCGGTTCAGCCCGGTTCCGACGTACCGCTGATGAACGCCATGATGAACGTTATTATCACGGAAGATCTTCACGATAAAGAGTTCGTGGAAAACCGTACCGAGGACTTCGCCGAACTCAAAGACATGGTCTTGCGGTGGACGCCGGAACGCGCCGCGGAAATCTGCAAGGTGCCTGCCGATGACATTCGAAAAGCGGCCCGCATGTACGCCAGGGCTGACAAGGCCGCTATTTTCTATACCCTGGGGCTGACCGAGCACATTTGCGGCACCGACAATGTCCGTTCGACCGCCAATTTAGCTCTACTGACCGGGCATATCGGACGGGAAAGCACCGGCGTTAATCCGCTTCGGGGACAGAACAACGTGCAGGGCGGTTGTGATATGGGAGCCGGGCCTACCGGCTACCACGGTTACCAGAAACTCTCTGATCCGGCGGCGGTCGAGAAGTTCTCCAAGGCTTACGGGGTGGCTCTGCCGACCAACATTGGTTATACCATCACTGATATGGTGGAAAAGGCCGCCGAGGGCGAACTGAAAGCCTTGTATATCATGGGTGAGGATCACCTGATGAGCGAGCCCAATATAAAACAGGTGGAAAAAGCTTTTGAAAACCTGGAGTTGTTAATAGTCCAGGACATTTTCTTCTGTGAAACGGCGCCCATGGCGGACGTTGTTCTGCCCGCCGCCAGCTTCGCTGAAAAAGACGGTACCTTTACCAATTCCGAACGCCGGGTTCAGCGGATCAGGAAAGCGATTGAACCGATTGGCGAATCCAGGCCCGACTGGGAGATTGTTTGCGATATCGCGAAACAAACAGGGTATGACAAGATGAACTACCAGAGCGCTTCCGAGGTCTGGGACGAGATTGCCGAGCTGTCGCCGATTTTCAAAGGTATCAGCTATGAACGAATTGAAAAGGTCGGTTTGCAGTGGCCCTGCTTTGATAAAGACCACTGTGGCACCAAGTTTCTCCATGAGGGCAGCTTCACCCGGGGCAAGGGTAAATTCCACGCCCTGGACTATCGTCCGCCCGCTGAGGAGCCGGACGCTGATTATCCGTTTTACCTGACAACCGGGCGTATTTTGTATCATTACAACGTCGGCACCATGACTTTACGTTCAGTGGGCAGTGCGCAGAAAGTTCCCGAGTGTTTCTGCGAGATAAGCACGGCTGACGCTGAAAAGCTTGGTCTCAAGAATGGCGATGAGGTAAAAGTCACCACTCGCCGCGGGGAGTTGATTGTCAAAGCCAGTGTGGGCGACCGGGTTAAGGAAGGACGGCTCTGGATGCCGTTCCATTTCCCGAAAACCCCGGCCAATCTGCTGACCAACGACGCTTTTGACAATATCACCCGTACCGCTGAATACAAGGTTTGTTCAGCCAGAATAAGCAAACCATAATTATGATTATCAAGCTTATGAAAGGTACAGGCCTAAGGCTAACTAAAGTTTTTGCGGGGGGTTATAGGGGGGCGGCATTTTTCCTAAAAAGAACCCCCCTATGTAAGCTTTTAAGTTGTTCTATTGTTAATCCATGAAAATATTCTCTGTCGGAGGGAGTCAGAAAGGGGTTGGTAAAACAACCCTGGCCTGCTTCCTCCTGAAAAACTTTCCCCGGTTTGGGGCGTTAAAGGTCACTGTCTGTTCTGGCGGTGTCTGTCCCCGTCCTGATCCTTGCGGGGTTTGCGCCCGTCTGGATGAACCCTTCGCGATTATTGATGATGACGCGACCATCAACGCTCCGCACACGGATACGGCGCGGCTGAAGGTTGCCGGGGCCGCGAAAGTTGTCTGGTTGCAGGCGACTGAAGCCGGGTTGCGGGATGGGATACAGGAAGCGCTGAGCCGTTTTCCCGGTTTTGAGGGAGTGGTGGCCGAGGGCAATCATTTTATCTCCGCTTACCCGACGCCCGGCATATCAATGATGGCGCTCTCCGTAGGTTTCAATGATTTCAAACCTTCTGCGCGGGTTATTTCAGACAAGGTTGACCTGTTGGTGTTTAACCGGCGCGGCGGAGAAAGCCACAGCGATTTTTTGGCCATGCTGAAAGATCTACCGGAACGTCTGGCGGACAAACAAGTTTTCCTGGTCGAGCCTGAAAAGGCTGAATCCATCGACAACGAGCTTTTCCTCAGCCGTCTTGCCGGTTTATAAGATCGGCTAGAGCGTTTAACGATCTTATCTCAGGTTCCCTCAAGTTGAAGGTGCCGGAAAGAAGCGTGCCACTTCACCCAATTCGCCTGTCGGCGATAAAGCAAGAGGTAAAACCTTTCTCTCTTAAAGACAACAGTTACTTATCAAAAAGATTTGAATGACCCTGCTCCTAAACCTTCAGGGTTGCAGTTTATTTGCTTGTTGATTATAATGTTTCGCTTTTTCCTGATTGCCCAGTTTTTCATAAGCCAGCGCCAGATTATGATACGTCCGGCTGTTATTGGGATTAATTCTTTTGGCGATTTCTAAATATTTAATTGCGGTTTCAAAATCGCCGGCTTCACCATACAGCGCTCCCAGGCTGAAATTGGCGTTGAAATTGTTCGGTTCCAGTTTTACTAGCCACAAATATTCTTCCCGCAATTTGCGGTAATCTTTTTGCCGGCTGTAAATATTAGCTTTTAAATTATGATAATCGTATGGTTTTATCCCCAGCTTCTTCAGAAATTCCAGGGAGTTTAAGGCTCTGGCGTAATCCCCCTTGTCCATATAGGTCAAAACACGGAAGCGGTAGGCCAGTTCGTTAAAGGGATCAATCTGGACTGCTTCTTCCAGTTCCCTGAGTGCCGCTCCATAATCTCCCTGACGATAATATAAAGTACCCAGATTAGCGTGAGAAACGGCTCTTTTACCGGCCCTGTTTAAATCCAGCGGAAAATTACAGAAGGCGATCAGGACGGCTAAAACCAGCAAGTAAACGGTGAGTTTTTGATGCGATTTATCCATGACCGTTTTATACAGGTTAAAGACCGCGCAACTCGCGCCAACCGCGAGCAAAGGGACAATCCCCAACCTGAAACGGGCGTAAACGAAAAACGGCGCGACACTGAGAAACGCGCCAATGAGCAGTAGTAAAGAAAATTTCAGTCGCTTTTCTTCCCTGGAATCCCAGAATATTCCCAGGACACCCAGCGGCGCGATAACGCCAAAGGTCAACAGGGGCCATTTCAGCATGGTGGTAACGTCCTGCCGAAACTCAAGATTCACGTTGTCCGGTATCTCGTACGCGTTCCAGAAAAGTACAAATTTCCGGCCCAGATTTTTCAGGTAGAGTGAAGGGCGCGTCTTTATTTGTTTCAGTCCCTCGCTGAACCAATACGAGGAAGCTTCTTTACGGCTGAGATCGGGATTAGCGGTTCTTCGTCGCGCTTCGGCGCGAAAATCATCATGCTCGGTGAGCGGATCGGGCCGAACAAAAGCGGGGAAGCGGTACTCGCCCTTGTTTTGCGGCCGGCTGCCGATATAAAATACTTCCCCGCCGCCCGACGTGACTAAAACGAACTCCTGCCCGACGACGTAATTACGGATAGTCACCGGAGCGATTACCAGGATAAAGCCCAGAAAAAAGGCAGCGCAGTGTTGATACCATTTCGACCTGTGGGTCAGGGCGAGCCAGATTAAGATCAACGGCAGTATCAGCAGGTTATTGCCCCGCACCAGGCTCGCTAACCCCCAGACCAGGCCAGCCCCGAAAACCGAATAGCCGTTCAGGGTTGGCGGTGATAGCAGCAAGGCGGTAAGGATATAGAACAGCGGACTGAGCCAGGACTTCATCAGCATACTGTTATAAACAAAAAATGGTTTATAAAGAGCGGTCATTATGCCGGCCAAAACCCCTGCCGGCTGATTGAGCAGATTTTTGCCCAGTTGGTAGGTCAGTACGGGTGTCAGGGATGCCGCCAATATCTGGATAATCCTGATCAGAGACAGGTTCTGGCCGAAAATCCCCTGGTATATCCCCAGCAGATAGGGATAAAGAGGACTCATTTCAAAAATTTCCCGCCCCAGCCAATCGCCATTCGCTATTTTTTGTCCCCGACGCCAGTAATAGGCCGGGTCGAGGTAGAGATTATTGAAATACGGCGTGGAGCGCAACTGAAAGAAATAGATCAGGTTGAGTAAGACAACTATCCCGTAGATGACCCAGAGCCAGGGATCGGCAAACAGTTTATCTTTTATTTTCCAGTCCATAAGTTGACTCCTGAAAAAGAGGTAAAACGAACCGTCCTCCGGCCGGTCATACTCACTTCAATTGTCATACCGGCGACAAGAGAGGTATCCGGACGGCGGATTCCCGTTTCCACGGGAAAAGACCCTTTC
Organism: bacterium; assembly: GCA_024276815.1. Taxonomy (GTDB): domain Bacteria; phylum JACRDZ01; class JAJRWM01; order JAJRWM01; family JAJRWM01; genus JAJRWM01. Next base: position 12,370 of record JAJRWM010000198.1, on the reverse strand, counting down.
CCGCGGGAATGACGACCCTGGGGGAAATAGCGTCCCTTTGTAACTTGCCCTAACCCATTGACAGCGGACCAAGGATTGGGATATACGAATTGAGTAGTATTTTATAACAGAATTGGCAATGGGGCTAATTGTTTCCCGCGAGGAGCGGTTAATAGATGGATTTAACGGTCACGATTGAAAATATTAAAGAGTGGTGCCAGGGCCGGGCCTGGTTTGGCCGGGCCGTCCTCATCTTTTTCCTGGCTGCCATCGGTTGCCAACACGCCGCCAATCCGATGTACTCAAGTATTTTTGGCGGTATTAACCTGGGCATTCATGAGCTGGGACACGTTGTCTTTGTTTTCTTTGGCCTGTTCATGATGATCCTGGGAGGCACGCTTTTACAGCTGGCGGCGCCTTTAACCGCGATTTATCTGTTCGCGCGGCAGCCTGATTATTTTGCCGTAAGCGTAGCCGGCGTCTGGCTTTCAACCAACCTTTACAATATCGCCGCTTATGTCGCCGACGCCCGTTTCATGGTCTTGCCGCTAGTCTCAACGAGCGGCGGCGCTGTTTATCACGACTGGAATTATCTGTTGTTCCGACTGAATCTTTTGCGCTACGACCAGGTAATCGCCCGCTTCCTGCGTCTTTCAGGTTTTGTCAGCATGTGGGCTTCAATCATGCTTGGCATCTGGCTGCTTTACCTGATGGCCGGTTCCAAACCACAAAAAACAAAAGCGGAGCTTGATTTTGAGAGATAAACGATGAACAAATCCAGGCCTGAGCGACAAAATAATGAATTAGCGAAAAACCGGGTGAAGGATTCTGACCCGGCAAAGGGAGCAGGCTTCAACCGGCTGGGCATGATTACCATGTCGCTGCCTTTGTTAATTGTCATCCTCCACCTGATAAAACCTGAGAGCCACTACCTTGAGCAATCGGCGAAAACGATTGTTTTACTGGTCGGTTCGATCTGGTTCGCGCTTGTTAACGAACAAATTCGGGGAATCAACGAATTTTCCTTTACCTTTGCCACAATTTTCCTTATTATTATTTTGGGAGCGGTGGCCACTCTTGAGTTCAGTTGGGACGCCGTATTCATTGTTTTATCTCTCTACGGTCTCTTTTGCGCGCTTGGTGGTTTTGCGCAACGGCTGCTGAGTACCGCTACCCGGAGGTAACTATAAAGGCAAAGGAGATTACGAATAATGAACAGGGAGATTCCGGTCGCGGTCAGCAATCATGATAACCTGAGGTTAGTCGATGTTTTGTCCAAAGTGTAAAGCGGAGTTCAGGGAAGGCTTTCAACTTTGCAGCGATTGTGAGATTAAGCTGGTTGACAGGCTACCGAACGAACCTCCGGCCGACTCTGAATACGTTGAATACCGGGAACTGCTTGTTACCACAGACCCGGCGAAAATCGCCATGATAAAGTCTCTCTTCGAGAGCGAGGATATTAATTATTACTTCCACGGCGAAAACCTGACGTCAATGCTGCCAACCAGCGCTTTGACCACCAAATTGATGGTGCAGAGCGACCAGGTAGAGGATGCTCTGGATATTCTGCGGGTCCTGAAACAACCACACATTATTGATTAATTTTATTATCATAATCGGATATTGTGCTATCCTGGTGAACGGGAGCGCCATCTTTTCACTAAATGGCAAATTTATTTAATCCGGAGTGTACGTGTCATTATGGAGTTTTTTAAATCAAGTCTTAAATATATCTTGTCAGGTGCCTTGATTTACTGGGGGACTGAATTCATCGTCCAGTTCTTATTTCGGGCGGGCGGCACTCTCTGGCTGATCCTGTTAACGGCTCTTGTGCCGCTGGTTACCACCGCTGGTTATTTTGCCCTGAGAAAGCGTGACAGCGAAAACTGTTCGCCGGCCATAATGGCTTTGCTGATGCTTTTCGGTATCTGGTTTTTGGGGCCAGTTTTTATGATTCTCGGCTCTTTGCGCTATAAGCCTGAAAACCTGGCGCACCTGCCCAATATTTTAAAAACCTATTTGTTTTTTCCGATCTACACTTTTTCCATGTCGATCTATAACGGCAGTATGGGCGGACTGATCGCCATCAGTATAGTTTTGTTTGCTATCAGTCTGGGGCATGTGCTGGCCCGGCGTTTTTGTCTGGGAGTGAAATGAAAAATATTTGTCAAAAAAAGGAAAGGTGGAAACAATGAGAAACCCAAAAGTGGCTTTTTGCCTGGTGACCATTCTTTTATCACTGCTTTCCGGCGCTCAGGCGCGGATCAAACTGGTTGCTTTGCCGCAGCGGGGCGACACGGTTATCCGGCTGGACAATCTGACCGCCACCCTGGTTGAGGAAGAGCGGATATTAACGTTGCAGGAAGGCCTGAACCAGGTTGATTTCTCCTGGAAAGGCGTTCAACTCGATCCTGACTCCATCCGGCTCCGCATTATCACGCATCCGGATGAAGTCAATCTGCTCAACGTCAGCTACCCGCCCAACGAGAGCGCGCTGGTCTGGCAAATTTCCAGCCCCCGGGCCAGGGAGGAAAAAATCAGGGTCAGCTACCTGCTCTCCGGCATCAGCCGCCTGGTAACTTATAAGACCCTGGCGGACAAAGAAGAGACCAAGGTTGATATCAAGTCATACCTGGTGCTCAGGAATTTTTCCGGCGAGGATTTTGAAGCCGCGCGTGTTCAGTTCGATTACGGCGAGGCGTTCGAAAAGGATATTCGGAATGAAGAGACCAAGCGTATGCTTTTCCTGAAAAAGGACGCGATTCCCATTGAAAAGACTTTTACCTTTGACGCCGCCCTGCTGCCCTGGGAACCGGAGCGGCAGTCCGGGAACGTTGGTATTCCGGTTCATTATGTCATCAAAAACAACAAGGATTCCGGCCTGGGTGAGCATGTCCTTTCAAACGGCAAGGTCAGAATCTACCAGGATGACGGCAATGGAAGCGCTATCTTTTTGGGGGAGGACAACGCTGACTATACGCCGGTTGGCGACAAGATGAAATTGTATCTGGGCGACAGCCGCGATCTGGTCGTCACTCAGCGTCAGTTAAAAAACAATAAAATAAATATTGTCCGCAATTCCCGTAATAACATTATTCTCTACGATACCGACGAGGTGATCAGGGCCGGGATTGAGAATTTCAAAGACCAGGAAGCCGTCATTACAATCGTTGAGCATATTAGTGGTCAATGGGACATGGAGGAGACCACTCATAAATATGAGCGGAAAGACGCCAACACGCTCCTGTTCAGGATCAAGGTCCCGCCCCGCGGCAAACAGACGCTGGCCTATCGTTTTCACCGGAGGAACGTCAGATGAGGAAACTTCATTTCTTTTTGCTTGTCTTACTAATAATCATAGCGACAACAGCGCAGGCTAAAGTCGACCTGGTGACCCTGCCCCAGCGGGACAAGGTTCAACTCACTATCTACAATTCCGCCGATCTTACTCTGGTCAGGGAGAGCCGTTTTTTAACCATGAAAAAGGGGCAGAACGAATTACAGTTCTCCTGGGCCAACACTTTAATCGATCCGACTTCGCTGGATCTTTTACCTTTGAAGATGGCTGACAAAATTGACGTCTATGACCTGACCTTCCCGCCCCGGGTAAAAGATCTGGGCCTGTGGCATATTAACTCCGCTGTGAGCGGCAAGGTGCCGGTGGAAATTTCCTTTTTCACCTCCGGCATCTCCTGGCGGGCCTATTACCTGGCGACTCTCGCCCCGAATGAAAGCACGGTTAAGCTCGAAGGATATGTGCTGGTGACCAACAACAGCGGGGAAGACTACGCGAACGCCCAGACCCGGCTCGTGGTAGGTAAAGTTCACATCCTGGACCGAATCGCCGGATTGGCCCGAAGATATCCTCCTTACGGCGGGCGGATAGCTTTCAGGGACGAGGCCGATCAACTTGTCGCTCTGGAGGCGGAAGGATTATATCAAAAGAAGGAGAGCCGCGGCCGCCGCTCCTTCGCCGCCAAAGCCGTCCTGTCCCGCCCCAAAGAAATAAAAAAAGAGGGACTCTCGGAATATTTTATCTATACCATTGAGGGAACCGAAACCATCAAAAACGGCTGGTCGAAACGTCTGCCTTCTTTCAAGCAGGACGATATCCCGGTGGTTAATCTTTATAAATATGAAGAAGAACGGTTTGGGCGAAGCGTGGTTCGTTTTTTATCATTCAAGAACGACAAGAAACACAAGTTGGGCAAGGAACCGCTTCCCGGCGGCTTGATCAAGGTCTTCAGGAAACTGGACGAGGAAGCGCATTTGTCTTATGTCGGCCGGGACGACACGAAATATATCCCTCTCGGCGAAGACGTTGAGCTGAACCTGGGGGCGGTGCGCGATGTCGAGGTCAAGCCCACGCTGATGAATTACAAGACCACCAATTATCTGTTTAACGCTTCAAATAAAAATATTTCCGGCTGGGATGAGGAAAAGACATTTTCAGTTAAGGTCTCAAACTATCGTGCGCTACCGATCAAGTTGGAAATCAGGCGTAACTTCCCGCATCAGTACTGGGAACTCAGCAAAGCCGGTGATTTTGCCAAGTATGAAAAGGTTGATCTGGACACGGTGGAATTCACCTTGGAGCTACCGGCGAACACCACCAGGGTCTTCAGCTATTTGTTGGTCACTCACGAAGGCGACCGCCGCCATCAACGCCAATAGCAGGTCTTCGATCTGTTTTAATACGCTTCGCGATTTTTAACCGCCTCGTAAGGGTACTCGGCTATGTATTAGGTAACACTGAGCGAGCAACTCATTGCGAGTGAAATTGATGTGCCAACGGCAAGCATCCTCAGGTCGTAGACCTGTTGCGAGTGAATTTGAAAGTCGCGAAGCGATCTACAACAGGCCCACCGGCCTGTTAGATTGAGAGTTTGTTTACCATTTCACTAGCGGCTCGTTCGACTGAAGCCTTGATTTCGGCAATCGCCTCTTCGGGATCACCCCAGCCGAGAGCTTCGACCTTTTTATCTTCGAGCAACTTGTAGGTGCTGAAAAAGTGCTCGACCTCGCGCAGGAAAGGACCGGGAACATCTTCGAGTGTCTGGTATTCAGCGAACAGAGGATCGGAATCAGGCACGGCTAAAATTTTAAAATCGTTGGCGCCGTGATCCCTCATCTTGAATATTCCCAGAACACGGGCTTCGATCAAACAACCGGTGAAAGTCTCTTCATTGACCATGACCAGGATATCAAGAGCGTCGCCGTCTTCGGCTAAAGTCTGGGGTATGAAGCCATAATCGCCGGGATAGCGGCTGGATGAATAGAGATACCTGTCTAACTTGAATAGCCCGGTTTTCTTGTCAATCTCAAACTTGTTTCGTTTGCCCTTGGGTATTTCAATAATAGCGTTTACGACAGACGGCAGATGAGTGCCGGGCGGTACGTTTTTAAACAGATCTGATTTCATTTCGCTCCTCTTTGTATTGTCTCTTAAATTCACTTGTCAAAACGAGGCATTCTATCAAACAAAGAGTAAATGCGCAATATTTTTATTCTTGGAGTTCCCCCAGAAATTTTGTGAAAAATACTTTATATTTCATGAAAAATGTGCCCTGGATACCCCGTGCGGGAGCGCGGGGTTCTTTACTCACCAAACCCTCTTATTGATAAATGTAACCCGCCAACACACAGCAGGACATCTCTGCAAACAGCCTGGGGATTGATGTGCCGAAGGCAAACATCCTCAAACCGTAGGTTTGTGCCGAAGGGCATCTCTCCTCAAGTTGTAAGCCTGTGGAGGAGAGCCGCGGTGGCTTCTTTCCAGGTGGGAGCGGGCGGCAGTTTCTGTAGCCGGCGGTTAAGATTATCCAGCACTGAATTAACCGGACGAGCGGCCGGGAGCCCCAGGTCGTCCCAACTGACCGGCCTCAGTTTATCTTTATCCTCGCCCATTAATTCCAGGATGTAGCCGGCCCAGTCATACCAGGTCGTGGTTTCAGCGTTGGTCAGGTGAAATACGCCATAAGCCCCGCTCCGCATAACTTCCCAGATACCTTGGGCCAGATCATCGGTTAGGGTCGGCGAACCGCTGTGATTATAAACTACCGGCAATTCATCTTTAACTTTAATCTCTTCGTATACCCGGCGGACGAAATTGTTGCCCTCAGGACCAAACAGCCAGGAAGTGCGAATAATAAAATATTTATTGAGCAGCGCCTGGAAATAATACTCGCCGGCCAGCTTGGAACGGCCGTAAACGTTAATGGGATTGGTTTGATCGAATTCATCATAAGCCGTGTTTTTGCGGCCGTCGAAGACATAATCCGTGCTGATATAAACCGGGACAGCCCCGTTTTGCTGACAGGCGAGAGCGATATTCTGACTGCCGGTACTGTTAACCGAAAAAGCGGCCTCGGGGTTTTTCTCAGCGCCGTCAACGTTGGTGTAAGCGGCCGTATGGATAAGAAAATCAGCGTTTTTAACAGCGCCGATAGTTCCCAGCACGTCGAGCCGGTTGGTCAGGTCCAGGTCGATCTCGTTACGGAATTTTACCAGTTCAACATCTTTGCGCTCATAAACCCGGCTAATCGCCTGGCCTAAATTACCGCCGGCGCCGGTCAAAATAATCTTCATACCAGTTCCTCCTGCTATTTTGCCATTATATCAAAGTTTGCCCGGAAGTTGAAAAATCAATTGTTCGCCAAAGCTTACCAAAGCAAATTAAAAGCTTATGTAAGGCAAAACAAGAACCTTGGAAACCCTTTTTTCGAAAAAAAAGTAGGTTTCCAAGCCTTCCCCAAAAAACTTTAACTTGGAGGAGCCTTAGTAAGAATCGTAAAATACTTTAAACCCGGTAGAGCAAATAGCCCAACGCGATAATGAGCGAGACAGCGGTAAAGTCCTCCATATCTATCTTCGAAGGATAGAGATCGGCCTGCTCGGCCACGCCGGGATAACCACGTGATTCCATCGCGACCGCCACCGAGTCCGCCCGGGCGAAGATCCGAAAAAACAGGGCGGTGATAGTATTGTTAATTATTAACAGTTTGCCCGAAAAATTTTTCGATTTAAAATCGCCGCCCCGTGACTGCTGGGCAATGACCAGCCGGCCTGTTTCCTCGCCAATCACCGGAATGAAACGCAGGGAAATCATCATCATCATTGATAATTCGTAGGCCGGCAGGCCAAAGCGCTGGAAGGGGGAAAGCAGTTTTTTCATGGCCAGGGTCAGTTCCAAGGGTTTGGTTGTCAGGGTGAGAAGCGTCGCTGAAAGGATCAATAGCAGCAAACGAAAGGAGACGAAAAGCCCCTCTCTTAAGCCCGCTGAGCTATAGGAGAAAAACAGAAACGTCTGATCCCTTTCCGGCGTCAGCAGGACATGGAGAATTAAGGTGAAGATCGCCAGGTAAACGATGGGCCTCAAGCCCTTAAGCACACGTTTTACCGGGAGTCTGCCCAAGCCAATCAGACCCAGAAAAAACACGGTCAGAATCAGATAATCAGAAACGGCCTGCCCCCGCATGATATAAACCATCAGCACAACCAATAAGCCCATTTTCACCTTGGCGTCCAGCCGATGCAAAGGCGAATCGCGGTCAACGTACTGTCCAAGGGTAATGTCCTGAAAATACTTCATGGTCCGGCGCCCTCAATTTCCGGCAGTTCTTTCAGCCTGATCACGACATCCTTTAAAATTTCAATATTCCGCAAATCCGGAGTGGCCCTCAAGCCAACGCCGGTCATAATATCGTCTTTCCTGGTGATTTTCACCGGCCTCTCAGTGGTAATCAAATCAAGCTGGCTGTCCCAGACAAGCTCCTCCGTTTCAACCGTGTTCTCGCCGGCGACGAGCGTCACTTTGCCCGACGCTGTCACGGAAAGCGGCTCCCGCCGGACAATTCCGGTCTCGGAAGTCAGTCGCGCCTGTTCTTTATCCTTGTCAAACCATCTGAAATTTAATTGCCGGCAAATTACCGACGTTTCTTTTTGGTCGATACTGGCCTCGGCGGCAGATAAGCTCCAGGCAGGCTCTCCCAGTTTACTTTCCTGAAGTTTTAAATTGATAAAACTGGAACCGGTTCTGGCAGTCTTGTCCGCGGCGGCGTTTTCCAGATAACCGAAATACCTTTCCAGTTTGTGGGGATAAAAGAGCAGGCGGATTTCCTCCCAATCAGGATGTACTTTCAATTTATACTCAAGCCTGATTCCCAGTAACGCCGCCTGGGTGGTTAACAGCCCGCCCCACTGTTTTAAAATGGTCTGTCCCTTAGCCAGAAAATCCTTGTCCAGTTTAAAAAAGAAAATGAAACGCAGCCGGTTTAAATCGACGAAATCAAAATTGCCCCTGATTTGTTTTACCTGGTCTAATAACTGAGCGGGCTGAATCCCGGCGATCTTTTTTCCCTCCGTACTGAAGACACGCCAAAACCGGTCCCGGTTATCCAGGTAAAAATTTCCGTCCCGGTCAGCGTCGGTGGTCATGAAATCTTGCCCAATCTCTCGCGGCGGGGAAAATCCGCTTCCCTGATTGTTTGCCAGAAGATTAATTTCAGTGTTTAACACGGACTGGCTGGAGCAGATAAAAATTTTGTTTTGCCGGATAAAAAAAGAGCCGGAATTAATTCCTGGGGCGGTGTATACCCTTGTCCCATCGTTAGTTAAATCAGTTATCTTGATATTGTCGCTTAAGAGGGATGAAAGCTCTTTTTCCCACCAGAACCGTAATATTCTCAGCGTGGTTGTTTTACGTCCCAGTTCCCCGATGTACAGCCAGTCAAACCGCTCTCCCGGCTTTGAGGGCGGATAGATCGCCAGCATTGACTGGTAGGGGAAAAAATGACGAATAAATATTTTGTGCAGCGGGGCGATTTTTTTCAGGAAGAACCACTCATCCAGCCAGGCCCGGACCCCCTGCTCGCTGGCGTCCTCGCCCAGGAAAACGACTCCCCGTATATTTTCCCGCGGTAGCAAAGCGAAAAAATCGGCCGTTTCCCGCGGCAGATAGAGATACCAGACAATACCGCCCAGGAGCAGAACCAGGCCAAGCGGGGCGAACCAGGAGCGTTTCACGCGTCCAGCACCTTCATGGCGTTCAGGCGTTTGGTCAAAGTGGTGAAGCGCCTGGTCGGTTTATCGTTTTTTATGGCGATGGCCAGGGCTTTTTTGCTGCCAACAATAACCACCAGCCGGCTGGCCCTGGTAATCGCCGTATACAGGAGGTTGCGCTGGAGCATAATGAAATGCTGGGTGCTGAAAGGGATTACAATCGCCGGGTATTCGCTGCCCTGGCTTTTATGGATGGTGATCGCGTAGGCCAGCACGATTTCGGCCACTTCCGGGTACTCATATTCAACGACGCGGTCGATATAATCGACATAAAAGCGTTTGCGCTCCGGGTCAACCGCTTTCAAAATTCCGATATCTCCGTTGTAAACCTCTTTGTCGTAGTTGTTTTTGGTCTGCATCACCTTGTCGCCCAGATGAAACTTCTTAAATAATATTTCGTATTCCCGTCCGCCGGAATTCAAGGCTGACTGAAGCCGGTTATTCAGATTTTCCACTCCCGTCTCGCCGCGATAACTGGGTGAGAGGACCTGGATATCGACAAAAGGATTTAACTGGTAGGTCTTCGGTAGCCGGGATTTTACCAGGTTTACGATTTGGGCGGTTATTTGAGGCGGTGAATCCTCATCGATAAAGAACAGGTCGCCGTCCTTGTCGTTTTTCAGGGTTATCATCTTGCCCTGGTTGATTTTATGCGCGTTGGTAACGATCAGGCTGGTCTCCGCCTGACGAAAAATTTTGGTCAGCCGGGTTTGCGATATCAGCTCGCATTTAAGCATGTCCCCCAAGACATTGCCGGCGCCGACAGCCGGCAACTGGTCCTCGTCTCCGACCAGGATCAGGTAACTAAGCGTTGGCAGGGCGGACATCAGGCTGAACATGAGAAAAGTGTCGATCATGGAGGCTTCGTCGATGATGTAGACGCCGTTCTCCAGCGGGTAGGAGCGATCATGCTGGAAGCGGCCGCTTCCCGGCTCAAACTTCAGCAGACGATGAATCGTAATCGCTTCCTGACCGGTTGTCTCGGCCAGTTTTCTCGCCGCCCTCCCGGTGGGCGCCGCTAATTTGACGACTCCTCCCAATTGATCGATTAAATCGATAATCGCCCGCACAATGGTGGTTTTACCAGTGCCCGGTCCTCCCGTCAGGATCATCATTTTTTCTTTCAAGGCCCGGCTGATAGCGGTTTTCTGCGCTTCGGCGAAATTTATCTTGTGTTCCTGCTCGATTTTCCTGATAAAATGATCAATATCGACCAGCTTCAGGGAGGCGCTGCCGTTGAGCAACCGTTCCACTTCCCCGGCGATACCGACCTCCCAATTGTGAAAATAGGGCAGATAATAACGGTCTTCTTCCCTGATCAGCTTTTTCTCCGTCACCAGTTGCCTGAGGATGTCTTCCAGGCCGGTCGGTTCCACTTCCAGCGTGGCCACGGTGTTTTCGATCAGGATATCCTCAGGCAGGTAGACGTTTCCCTGATCCGCCGCCCGGTTCAGCACATAACGGACTCCGGCCAGCAATCTTGCCGGCGCGTCCCGGGAAAACCCCAGGCTGCCGGCGATCCGGTCGGCTGTTTTAAAACCGATGCCGAAGATATCCTCGGCCAGCCGGAACGGGTTCTGGCGCAGGATTTCCACGGTATTGCTCTTGTACTGCCGGTAGATCCTGGTAGCGTAGGCCGTGCTGACATTGTAGGTTTGCAGAAACAGCATGATATCCTTGATCGCGCGCTGGGATTCCCAGTACTTTCTGATGCCGGCCACCTTTTTTTTGGTCAGCAGCTTGATCTCCAGGAGTCTTTCCGGGTCGTTGTCCAGGATATCCAGGGTTTCTTCGCCGAAGCGCGCGACGATGCGTTCGGCGGTCTTGGGGCCGATGCCTTTCAGCAGGCCGCTGGCCAGATATTTTTTGATGCCCTCGGTGGTCTGGGGGGGGATGATCTGGTAGGTTGAGACTTTGAACTGTTCGCCGAAGGTGGGGTGGTTGATCCAGACGCCCGTCGCCACTAAAGTATCGCCGGGATAAACATGAAACAAGTTGCCAACAATTATAATATCAGATAAATGTGAATCAGGTTTATACCGGGCCACAGCATAACCGTTCTCTTTGTTCTGATAAATAAAGCGCAGTATCGAACCCCTTAGCTCTTCCATCAAGCTCCAGACCATCCCTTTCTGTTTCCTCAAGAGTATAACAAAAAGACAGTGCGCTCTGCTGAAAAACTTCTTCCCCTTTAGCGTTAATACTGCTACACTTCAAAACAATTTCCGTAAAGGTGAAACCATGAACGATAAAGAGATTCTTTTAGAGATTGCCCGCTGTCTGGACATTAGACTGGTAAAAGATAAATACCGGCTTGGCGATCAGAAGATTAAAAAGATTTTAACTGAAGCGGCTTCAGCGCTCCCGGAGACGGAGCCAGAGCGGATGTCACCGGAACTGCCTGAAATAACGGGGAAAAGGGATTTTGTCATCTACACCGACGGAGCCTCGCGAGGCAATCCCGGCCCGGCGGCTCTGGGCATATTAATTAAGGACCGGCTGGACGAAGAGGTCCTGAGGGTTGGCAAAACCTTGGGGCGGATGACCAACAACCAGGCTGAGTACCAGGCGCTGATCCAGGCGTTGAAGCTGGCGCGTGACCTGACAGCGGAAAAAGTCCTGATTAAAAGCGACAGCGAACTGATGGTAAAACAGATGACCGGCCAGTACAAGGTGAGAAACGCGAAAATGCTGCCGCTTTACAAAGAAGCCAAGCAGTTAAGCGCGGGACTAAAAGCTTTCCGGATAACGCACATCCCCCGTAATGAAAATAAAATCGCCGACCTGATCGCCAACGAAGCGCTGGATCAAAAGACCTCTTAACCCCTTTCCGTAATCTTTCCCCAAACATCTCCCGTGTTGGTAAAACACTACTCAAAAGAGATTATTCGCTACGCTCAGACGTGCCGGCGGATTCGTGTCGGGAGGAGGGATGCGCCGGCTTAATTGATGACCGCGACATAATGTCAGGCCGCGCATGTAAACGTCATTCCCGTGAAAACGGGAATCCACTGCCTGTCTCTCTTGCGTGGCTATGATCCCGGTAAGTGGGCGCACCGGGCTTTCCGCATGACTGGTCGTAACACGCTTTAATGTTTTTAGCCGGGTCAGGATAACCGTAAAGAGGGAATAAAGATTCTACCCCTTATTATTGGAAGGTGGTATAATGACTTTTGTAACCTGTCGGGGGGATGTTGACATTTTAAATTGTATGCCATATTTAAATACCAGGGAGTAAAAAAATATTGCCATTTGGCGATAGAGGGTGATAAAAGTGAAACAATGTGAGATGAGACAAGACGCACAGGGTTTTAGCCTGGTATCAATCATG
>JAJRWM010000197.1 GCA_024276815.1 bacterium | reverse complement strand
GTTTTTCAGTTGGTTCTGGACGAAAGATGTGGAAGAGTTGGATGATCAGGTTGAGCATGCCTTAAAACATTACCTTGATCGTCCACACCTGGTTAAATCAATTTGCGCTATGTCACATTTTCATTAATAGGTACTATAATTGCTGGGGCGGAGAGCGACCTGGCCACTGTTACTGTTCGTTTTACTCGTTACAGTGGGGCTGTTTTTCTGCCTTTAAACTAATTGATATCGCTGATCTTTTCTTTAGCTAGCCTGACAAACAACTCATCGTATTTCCGCACCATAATATCTATGTCAAATGGTTCCACGTATTTTTTAGCGTTCAGCCCTAATTTCTCCATCAAGGCTTCATCTTTTAACAAGTGGTTTATTTTATTAGCCATTCGCCTGACTTCACGCGGTAGTACCAAGTAGCCGGTTAAACTGTCTACGATAGCTTCCGAAGCGCCGTCAACATTGGTCGCGACGATGGGAATCCCCTTCGCCATGGCCTGCGAGAAGACGCACGGCAAGCCTTCCCAGAGAGATGTGTGGGCTAAAATATCAAAGGCGGACATGATTTCAGATACATCATGCCGCCAGCCGGTAAGAATAAATTTTTTCTCCAAGTTGTATTTTCTGATCCAGGTTTCAATTTCCGGCCTCAGAACTCCATCCCCAACCAGTATAAAATAAGCATCAGGGTTTTCCCTGGCCACCCTGGAAGCGACCTTGACAAAATCAACCGGACTTTTTTGAGGCTTGAAACAAGCCACCATACCCACTACTTTAGCGTCTTCGGGAATGCTGAACTCTTTCAACACCTTCTTGCGGGCGGACTTGCTCTGAAATTTTTTCAGTTCTATGCCGCAGCGTATTACCTGATACTGGTCACGCGTGCCGATATCCTCCCGTAACCCCTTGTCAATGTTGGCATGAGCGACCGCGATCAGCCTGGTGGTAATCCGGGCGGTCTGCTTTTCCAGCCAGACATAGACCTTTTTTTTCCTGCTTGAAAGGTAGTCATGAAAGGGCCAGCCATGTATAGTGTGAACAATAACAGGCACTTTGCGCCACCAACCGGCCCACCGTCCGAGAATTCCCGCCTTGGAGCTGTTGGTGTGAATAATATCGATTTTTTCTTCTCTGATTATCCGGCTCAATTCACGGAGCGCCTTTAAATCACTGGCCGGACTTATTTCTCTCCGTAGTGAATCGATGAGCATAATTTTAGCGTCCCTGATCTGGATAGCTTCATTCGCCAGTTCCCCGGGAGAAGAGACCAGAACGACCCTGAACTTGGTTTTATCCAGGTGTTTTACCAAATAGAGAACGCCCTGCTGAGCGCCGCCCAGTTCCAACTGGGTAATACAGATCAAAACATTGATTCGTCTCAAGACTGTAGTATTCCTTCGCTGGCTTCCTTACCGCTTCTCATGGCATCTTCCATCGCCATATAGGACCAGTCACCGTATCGACCGGCCAGTCTAATATCAACTGTTTGCAGGTATTTCACTATGCAGTTGCGAGCGGCGTCCCGTTTTTTATCATATATGACATAAGCGTACTTGATATCCAGTTCCTGTTCGACTAATATTTCATCCTTGTTCCTTAGTATGGCAACCTTCTCCAAGTCCTTGTAAATCAAGGATTTTATTTCATTTTTATTGATTGGTTTCTTGTTTGAATAGGATACTTCAGCGTAAAGAGAACTGGTTCCCGGCGGCGCCGACGCAGGATTCAGGTTAGAGTAAAATCCAACCCGGTAGAAGCAATATTCAGGCTCGGGGAAATATATCCAGCTAAAGGGGTTTATCTTCTCCCTGTTCACACCTAAATTCAAACAATATACTGAGTTACAGCGTAACGCCTGAGCCGCTTCCTTAACCGTTTCTGGTAATTCATCAATCAAGCTCATTAATTCAGGCAGGGGAATTGTGGTAATCAATTTATCGTATACCGCTTCAACGCCTTTTTCAAAATATACTTTTTTAGCTTTAACATCTATCTTCGTACACTTGTGTCCCGGCTTTACCGATGATAAGTCGCTCAACAAGGTTTTTGCCAAGAGACCGATCCCCCCCCTGCGAGGGTAAAAGAACTCGGCGTTGTACCCGGATTCAGAACGCATATCAGCGACTGAGCCGGCGATGACCCGCTCCAGTTCTGGCCTGGGAATAAACCGGCCCAGCCATGATGTTGACATCTCACGGGGGTGCACGGTAAACATCTTCTCGTTGTAGGGAACCATGAAATGCCTGGCCACTCCCTCGCCAAACTGATAGATTATCCAGTCATGGAAATTGCGCGGCTCCCGCTCCCGCCGATTTTCGACTGCCCGCCGATAACCGTCAACACACTCTCTAATCACCCGGGGCGGCAGCCCGAAGGTATTCTCCTGAAAAGGATAACGGGTATACACGTTTTTGGAATAAATCCTGGCGTCACGCTGATTGGCAATTAATTTTTTCCCCATAATTTCACCAATCAAATTCTGAAAGTAGGGATCCCGTAAATGCAGTAAATGACCGGTGAAGTCAAAGGTGAAACCGTCAATATAAAACGAACGGCATAAACCGCCGACTTCCAACTCTTGCTCGTATAACTCGTAATCACATTTATCACGAGCGTGCCAGGCCGCGCTCAAGCCCGCCAAGCCGGCGCCCAGAATAATTAACTTCATAAGATCAAAACCTTTTTAAGTAAGAGCGAGAACCTTGGAAACCCCCTTTTTCGAAAAAAACGGGGTTTCCAAACCTTCCCCCAAAAACTTTAATAATTTGATTGCGTTGGCTCCACTCACAATGCCCGTGGCTTTCTAATATATCATAAAGATTTTCCTCTTGAAATTATCAGGCGTTTTTTCTGCCCCAATATGCTATAAACTAGGGATATGTCTTCTAATAATGAAGTTCCAGTTAATATTGAAAAAATAGTTTACCACGGCTGGGGGCTGTCCCGCCTGGAATCGGGCATCGTTTTTGTTCCTCACGTTATCGAGGGTGAAACAGCGCTGATTACCATACCCGAACCCAACAGCCGCTTTCGTCAGGCCGGCCTGATTGAAATAATCAATCCCGCCCGGGAACGTATTGAGCCAACCTGTCAATATTTCACAATCTGCGGCGGTTGCCAGTATCAGCATATGGCTTACGCTTACCAGCTTAAGATCAAGCGTTAACAGGTAATTGAAAGCTTGGCCAGGATTGGTAAAATTGAACTCGACGATGACCAGGTCAGGCCAACCATTCCGTCCCCCGAAATTTATCATTACCGTAACAAAGCGGTCTTCCATCCATTTTCCCGGGCCGGGGAATTAAGCCTGGGCTATCACAAACGTAAGGGGAATTTGATAAATATAGAGTCCTGCCTGTTACTGGAGGAGCCAATAAACAACCGGCTGCCGGAAATAAAAGCAAAGCTGGCTCGGCATAACCCCGTATCCCCCGTGACTATCAGGGTGGACGGAAGCGGTAAAAGTTTCTATGTTTGTCCCGGCTTGAGATCAGTGGAACCCCTTTATCATAAAGTCAGGGGGTTGAAATTAGGTTACGCGGCTGACGGGTTCTTCCAGGTGAACTATCACATCCTGCCCCAATTGATTGAGAACGTCGTGGACGCCTGCGAGGTTCGTGGTTCCGACGTCGTGGTGGACGCCTATTGCGGAGTCGGTTTGCTGGGCTTGTTTTTGGCGAAACGGGCGAAACAGGTTATCGGTATCGAACAGAACCGGCGGGCGATTGTTAACGCGCGGGCAAATGCCCGTGACAACAACTGCCAGAATATAAAGTTTATCAGAGGCGAGGTGGCGGATATTTTAACCGATCTTGGCAACAAATTTGACGTCGCGCTTCTTGACCCGCCCAGAACCGGTTGCTCAAAAAAGCTAATCAGGGAACTGGTAAAACGTCAACACCGCCGCCTGGTCTATCTTTCCTGCGATCCGGTCACCTTGGCGAGAGATTTGGCCGTTCTGTGCGAAAACGCTTATAACGTTGAATGGATTCAGCCGCTGGACCTGTTTCCCCAGACTTTTCACATCGAAAACATCGCCGTTTTAACAACAGGGTTTTAAATTTCTGTTGATGCAGCCTAGGAACTCATCGTTATCAAACGGCTTGGAGATAATCCCGTCATGCTTTATTCTCTTTTTGCGGGACTCATCGTGTCCCGAAGCGCTGGCGGAGAACAAATATACCGGGATATGCTGGGTGGCGCGGTTTTCCTTGATTAGGTTGCACAAATCATAACCGCTGGTATCGGGCAGATAAACATCCAGGAGGATTAAGGCAAGATCATTGCTTTGAATTATTTTACAGGCGGCTTCACCGGTTGTCGCGGTGAAGAGTTCGCACTCACAGTCATCATTGATATCAATCAACAATTCGATAAATCCCAGGATATCAGGATCATCATCGACGACTAACAGTTTTGGCTTCATTAACGTCCCTAACATCATGATACTTAATATAATATGCTACCTTAAATCATCATTTTTTGCAAGCTAAAAGTTTTCATTTATAACCCGTCAGTGAAGTGGGGGAAGCAGTAATGTCATTCCAGCGTATGCAGGAATCCAGTGGATTCCCGTTGGCACGGGAATGACAAATAAGGTCTTTTCCCCGGAAGACTGACGCCTTACTTATTTATTAACGATTTACTGTCAAATCAAATTATTTTGCACAGTCAGATATGACACTACCCAGTTTCTTTATTTCAGAGACTGAAATGTCGATACCCAATGATATCCTCACCGCGCCCAAAGCCAGTTCAGGCTTGATACCCATCGCCAGCAAAACATGCGACGGTTCAGTCTGTTTCGAAGCGCAGGCCGCGCCGCTCGCGATATAATAGCCAATTTTACTCAGATCGCTGACCAGGCGCTTGCCGTTTACGCCGGGTATTATGAAATTCGAGGTGTTGTTTACTCGCTTCGCCGCCTCGCCATTCACGATAAGAGCCGGATGAACTTGTCTCAGGAAATTTTCCAGCCGGTCACGAGCCTCAGCCTGCTTCGCCCAGACCTCCTCCCGGTTTGCCAATATCCGCCTGACCGCGGAGCTGAAACCGATAATCGACGGTACGTTCTCAGTTCCGGCCCGCCGACGGTTCTCCTGACTGCCGCCGTGAATTATCGGCCATAACTGAATCCCCCTTTTCGCGTATAACAATCCCATACCCTTGGGACCGTAAATTTTATGAGCCGAAAAAGAGGCCAGGTCCACCCGCCAACCGGATAAATCCAGTGGTGTTTTGCCTAATGCCTGCACCATATCAGAATGAAAAACAACCGGTTTGTCGCCTAATATTCGCCCTGTTTCCTTAAGCGGCTGGATAACACCAGTTTCATTGTTAACCGCCATTATTGAAACCATGACAGTGTCGTCCCTTAACGCCCGCTTTAAAGCGTCTAAATTAACGACACCCGAATTTTCAAGCGGCAGATAGGTGACCTCAAATCCTTCGTTTTCAAGTTCCCTCATCGTGTTCAGCACAGAGTGATGTTCGCTTAAGGTCGTGATTAAATGACAACCACGGTGTTTAGCGGCGTACGCGACGACTTTAATCGCCGTATTGTTGGCTTCCGTGCCGCTTGAGGTAAAAACCAGTTCATCCGGGTTGACCTTTAAGCAATCAGCGATCGCCTCCCTGGCTTTTTTCACGGCTAACGCCGCTTCCTTACCCGGTTTATGCTGGCTGGAGGGATTGCCGTAGCGAATGGAGAAGTAGGGTAACATTGCTTCCAGAACTTTTTGCGCCACCGGCGTCGTCGCGTTATAATCAAAATATTTTCCCATTGTTATAATATATCCCCGCACAGCATGGTTTAATTAATAACTCTTCCACTTCGCAAGAGCGCTCAGCGGGTGATGCAGGGCAAGCGGCAACCAAGGCCGTAAACTTAAAATAATGAAACTGTCTACTTGTCTTGTTTTTCGGAACCCGACGGTTGCAATTTTTTTTGCACATCGTAGCTGTCGCGTAATTTCTTCGCTTCATCCTTGATTTCCGCCAAATCCCTTTTTATCTGGATCCAGCCATAACGATAAGTATATTGAGGGTTATTGTGGAAAGTTCCCATGAAGGTTCGGGCACGGTGTTCCAGGAACATGATATAAAGTCTTTGTTCCAGAATGGAATTAAACTCGAAGAATTCCAGATGGTCCGGATGCGTTGGCAACTCCGTCGGTCTTTCCAGGATGCCTTCCTCATATAGTTTCTCAACAGTTTCGAAGGCTTCCAACATCAATTGATCCACTTCTTTAAGAAGGTTTTCATTATCCAGGAAGGTCTGTTCCGCGTATTTTTCAGAATGGCATTTCCGGCAAATCTTAATCTGTTTTTTGCGACTGGCCTGCCATTCCATTTCTTCGTTTTGAATGGCTCCGCCAACGGTTTTTTTATCATCATTAGCTGGTTGTTTGTTGCCCGAAACGTTTCTCTTATCCAGCAGTTTCTCGCTAAATCCCGGCAACTCGATATTGCTCTGGCGAAGCTTGAGGCCAAGGAATTTCCAGGACGAAGGCACCTGGTGGTTGCCTTCGTCCATATGGCAGGTAGCGCAGGTTGGAGCACGGTCTGTTGCCCCCTCCGATCCGTATATCACGCCATGCTTGGAAGTTTTCCACATTTCATATTGAGGATGCTCTATGCCGGCGTGACAAGGCAGGCAGGCTTCCGGCCGACGCGCCTCAGCCTTGGAAAAGCGGTGACGGGTATGGCAGGAGTCGCACATACCGCCATTTCTGCCAATGCGATGGCAGGATCCGCAACCTCTCTTGATAACTTCTTCGGGCTGGTTGGCGACTTCCGGCAGGTTTTTCATGGCAATCCAGGCCAGCGAATGCTTCCCGTTGGTAAACTGGGTATACTGTTTGACATGACATTCCATACATTTGTATATGTTGGGGCTTTCCAGGTTGTCGTGGTCGTTACCGTGGCAGGAGGCGCAGGTGACCCCTTTTTTGGACATAACGCCGCTGAAAAAATCACGAACTATCCCCGGCGTTATTTCAAGATGACAATCAATGCAACCGCCGTTGTTTTTATCCTGCCGGTCTTTTACGGAATATTCCTTTCCCTCCGCATAGCTAAAAGAGCAAAACGCAACGAAAAGTAAAACAAACGAAAGTTTTTTGAACATGTCCCTCTCGATCACGGTTTAATTATCTCAACAGCGGCTATCATGAAAGATAACACACCTTATTATTATGGCTTTTCCCGCTTGTTGTCAATCGAATATGACAAAAATATGACAAAAACGGTTGATTGGGTGATTTTACCGCCAGGAGGGAAATTACTTTTAAATCATTTTAAACTCTATTTGACTTGAAGCTTTTTATGATTTCTGCTATCTTAAGCGCAGAGTGTAGCTATTTGACTCATCAAAAAATCACCGGGGAAAACAAGATGCATTTATCAAGACAATTAATATTCGGCTGTTTCATGGCCGCGTTAATCATGGTTCAGGGGTGTGGGTCGGCCGTAAAAACGCAAAAAAGAGGCGAGCGATACCCGGTTGCGCGGATCATCGCCAGTGATTTCGCTCCGCCCTTCAAAGTCTCCTGGCAGATGAGCGCCGGCCTGGCGCTTTATTCTGCGGTGAAAGAATCAAAGGGAACGCTCTTTTTCGGTTCTCTGGACCACAATCTCTATGCGGTTAACAAGAAAACCCATAAAATCGTGTGGAAATTCAAGGCGCAAGATGGTATCTGGAGCGCCGTCGCTCTTGACGACCGCCGGGTTTTTGTCGCCGGCAAGGACGGCAGCGTCTACGCTTTACGTAAATCAAACGGTTAAGTGCTTTGGGAGTTCAGAACCAAGGGGCGGATATTAGGTTCCCCGCTATACAAACGCGGTATCGTTTATATCGGTTCTTACGATGATTCGATGTATGCCTTGAACGCTAAAAAAGGCACCCTGATCTGGAAATTCAAGACCAAAGGCAATATTTATTCCACTCCGACCTATTATTCGGGCCGGCTTTATTTTGGTTCCTATGATAACAGTTTATATTCGCTTGACGCTTCCAGCGGTAAACTGCTCTGGCGTTACGAAACCGGGGCGGATGTTTATTCCAGCCCGATTGTCGCCGATGGTAAAGTGTTTTTTGGCAGTGATGATAAAAACTTTTACGCGCTTAACGTCAAAAATGGCAGCTTGGTCTGGAAATTTGCCACCAGGGGCAAGGTCCGGGGACAGGCTACTTACGCTGATGAGAGGGTCATCTTCGGCTCTCATGATAAAAACGTGTATTGTCTCAATGCCGGTAACGGTGTTCTGAACTGGCAATTCACCGCCGACGACAAGGTGGATGCCGGAACGCTTGTCTATAAAAACTATGTCTATGTTGGTTCAGATGCCGGTAGCTTCTATGGTATCGGGCTTGATGACGGTTTAAAAGCCTGGCGGATCAAGCTTGAAGGGAAAATAAAATCCCGCCCTTTGATTTCTGATAATCACCTTTATTTAACGGATACGGGAGGGTTCTTGCGGGTTCTTGAAACCATGACGCCAGTGGAAGCCGGTGCTGTTTTCTACCAAACAGGGATGCAAGCGTATGATGAAAGAGATTACCAGCTAGCTCTTTTTCAGTTCACAGACGCCTTAAAGCTCGATCCTGATAATGGGAAATATAAGGAAATGATTGTCAAGGCGAAAGCTGCTTTAAGCGGGGTTGTTGAGCCAGACGCAAAAGCATCGGCGAAGAAGGACAGATCATCGCGGGACTGGAACTTTTACCGCGGCTCCCTTTCCGGGTTGGGCGTCAATGATAAGGCACCCAGGCCGCCGTTAAAAGTTTTGTGGAAGATCAAGGCCGCGAGCGGTATCAGGACTTCCGCGGTAGTCAAAGGCAATTTGATTTATCTTGGCACTACGGATAACGAATTTCTCTGTTTCAACCTGAAAGACGGGAGCCGCGAATGGTCGTTCAAGACGAGCGGACCGATCTTCAGCAATGCTTTTGTGGACGATGAGAACGTCTATTTTGGCTGTAATAACAACTATTTTTATGCCTTGAACCGGTTTTCCGGAAAGCCGGTCTGGAAATACCAGACAAAGGGGAAAATAAATTCCTCACCGGTGGCTTCCCAAAGGCTGGTCTTTTTTGGTTCCTATGACGAAGACCTCTACGCCGTAGACAAAAACAACGGGAAACTGGTCTGGCGTTTCAAAACAGGAGGGCCGGTGCTGTCAACGCCGATCCTGACCGATCACAAAGTGATTTTTGGTTCCAATGATTCCAACGTCTACGCCGTGGATGAAGACACCGGCCTGGAGTTGTGGCGTTATAAAACCGCCGGCTGGCTGCGAAACGCGGCCGCCGCGGCGAACGGCAAAGTCTATTTGGCCGCTTAAGACGGCTACGCTTACTGCCTGAACACCGCCAACGGCAAAGTTATCTGGTCGCATTCAATTGGTTTCAAGATGCTGGGCTCTCCGGCGCTTTATAAAAATAAATTGTACGTCAGCACTTATGGCGGTGAACTGTATGTCCTGGACGCTGACCGGGGAGAGCGGTTAAATTCCTACGCCATTAACGACAAGATCATGGCCTCTCCAACCATCGCCGATAATTATCTTTACCTTGGAGCCGACGATGGCAAGCTCTATGTCATCAACGTGGCAACCTTGACACTGGAAGCCAGTTACTCTACCAGCGGTCGCTTAAGCGCCGATCCGGCGGTTTTAAATCGTCAGTTGTTAATTCCCACATCTGACGGCTATCTTTTCAGCTTCGGAGAATAATCGATACTGAGACAGGATCTATTCACGCTATGAAAGCTCAGTCGATACAGAACAGCGAACTCAGGAAGCGGCTCCGCCTGGCACAGTTTCTGTATTTTCTTAACCTGTCGCTCCGGGATATCTCCTGTTTTTCGCTCCTGTTTCTGATCGTAGCGGCTGTTCTGTTGATAGCCGAACGCCTGGTGAATATTGATCCAGCGGCGCGGAGACTGATAATCTCCTGGTTGCCCTACGCGTTTTTTTTACCTTTATTTTTCATCTTCACATATCATCTCAAAGAGCTGTTCAACGTAAACAATACGGTTTTCAACCTGGAGAAAGACAGCGATTATTTTGACGGCTATCTGGTAAGTTCAATCCAACTGGAAAAAGACCTGCTCGATCAGAGGTTGGGGTATTCGCCCGGCCTGATCAGGCTTTTACAGTCACAGGTCAGTTCCCGTCTTCGCGGCAAACGGCCTGCGCGGCTAATAAACTGGGACCAGTTGCGCGACAGTGTTTTTCTGCTTCTGGCGGTCCTGATGATTTATATCTCCTGTGTCGGGATCGCGCCCGCCTACTTTTCTTATCTATACGATCAGTACCTGCTTCCCGAACGGAATCAACCCATCAGACTGGCTACCAAGTTCAAGGTGGAACCCGGCTCGGTCAGTGTTCTGACCGGGAAGGATTTAACTCTCAAGGTTATGGCACTGGGCCAGCTGCCCGCCTCCGCTGAGTTAAAATACCGCTATTTTGGCGGTGAATGGGAAACCAGGCCCCTGAAAACCAGGGACGGAATTAACTATTATTATACGTTTAGCAATCTCTTCAAGTCCTTTGAATACTATGTTGATTCCGAACTGGCCCGTTCAGTGATTTACACCATAAACGTACAGCATGAGCCGAAAATCCTGACCCAGTCCGTGACCTACAAATATCCTGAGTATACCGGTTTACCCAACCGTACTACAACAGAGATTGACGCCGCCCTAGAAGCTCTCTACGGCACCGAAATATCAATTACCGCTACCGCCAACAAGCCCATCAAAAGCGCCCGCCTGGTATTCGAAAAGGCTGCTCCCAAAACAATTACAAAAATTGCCAAGGCCAGTCTGCGAACCTCGTTTATCGCCACTGAAAGCGACAAGTACTATTTGAGCGTGCAGGACAACGATGGGTTCATCAACAAGAACCCGGTAATTACTCCCATACTCGTATATCCTGATAAAAAACCTCAAATTTCGCTAATCTCGCCCGATTCAGATGTTGATCTTGACGAATCGATGAAATTAAGAGTTATCGTAAAAGCCAGTGATGATTTTGGCATTGACCGTATCGAGCTAATCGCTTTTCGTTCCAACGGGGAGGAGGTTATTGTTCCCGTAGTTAAATATACGGAAAGGGTTCTTCAAACCGGGGAGGAGTATCTTTGGGACCTAAGCTCTCTTTTATATTTCCCGGGCGACCAGTTAACCTACCAGGCGGCGGTCTGGGATAATGACGGCGTAAGGGGCGGCAAGCGAGGTCTCTCCGTTCGCCGGCGTCTGCGCCTGCCAACCATGGCCGAGATTTATCAGGATGTGGACAGCGAACAAAAAATGCAGGAATCGGGATTGCGGTCGCTCATGGAACAGCAGCGTTTTATCAAGGAAAAAGTCTCGAATCTGTATGACAATCTCAAGAGAGAGAAAAACCTGAACTGGGCGCAGAAAAAAGAGCTTCAAGATATTGCCAGACGTCAGCGGGAAATTAACAAACAGATGCGGAAAATTCTCAGCGAGATGAGTCAAAGCGTAAAAAAATTATCGGAAAACAAAATTATCAAATATTCGACCATGGAAAAAATGAAACAAATCAACCGCCTGCTCAACGAAGTCCTCACCAGCGAAATGAAAGAAGCGATGAACAAACTCAACAAGGCTATCAGCAACATTAATTTGACTGATAAACAAAAAGAATTATTGCAGGCTAAATTTAACGCGGAAGCTTTTGAGAAAAAAGTCGAGCGCACCCTGAAACTCTTAAAGCAAATGAAAAACAAACAGGAACTCGACAGCCTGATCAGCGAGAACAAGAGCATCATGGAAGAACAAAGACGTATCCAGCGGGAGACCGCAAAGTTAAGCCAAGAGAAAAATCAAAAAATGAAAGACCAGATGTCCAAGGAATTAGCGAAACGCCAGGAAAAGCTGGCCAAACGTCTGGATGAGCTCAAGAAAAAGATGCGGGCGCTCGCCGAACAAATGAAAAAAGACAATCCCAAAGCGTCAAAAATGCTTGAAGAAGCGCTGAAACAGATGGACCAGCAGAAAATATCGGAAAAAATGAAGCAGGCCGCCAAAAGCTTAAAACAGAAAAAACCGTCTCAGGCCTTAGTCAAAGAAGAACAATCTTTATTCGGTTTGTTTCAATTCGGGAAAAAAGTGGGCAGCGCCGGCAAGACGATGGAAGTGGAGGATCAGACGGAATTATTAGCGGCTCTTGAGGTCGTGATAAACGATGTCTTTTATCTGTCCTTTCGCCAAGAGGTTTTTGTGGAAAAGGTTGACCAGGCGAGTCGCCGGCCGGTTAACGAATTAAGTAAAACCGAACTTTCCCATACCGCCCAGCGGGAAACGGATATCATTGAAAACAGCCGCAAGGTGATGGATAAAATGCAGCGGATCGCTGACAAATCGCCTCTGTTCAATTATGAACTGGTCTTACTGGTTTCCAGGACCATTTAAAAGATGACCCGGGGCGTTGAGCAACTCGAACAGAAAAAAGTTAAACCCAGCCTGTCGTTAAGCAAAGACGCTTTGAAATCGTTTAATACAATTATCACCTCGTTAATGCTCCAATACCGGCAGCTTTCCAAGTCTGCCGGCGGTCAGGGGGAAGGCGTGACGGAAAACCTTCAGAATATGTCGGAACAGCAACAGGGGATCAACGATTTAACCCGGATGTTATCGGAAAAACTGATGCGGGGAGAGTCGTTGCAGCCCTTCGAACAGGAAATGCTGCAACAACTGGCTTTTGAACAATCAGTTATGAGTGATGAACTAAGATCAGTCATGGAGGATATGGAAAAACTGGGGCAGATGCTGGGTCGGCTGAGCGACGCGGCAAAGGACAGCGATGAAGTATCGCGTCACCTGGGCGACAGGAACCTGAGCAAGGAAATTATCGAGAAACAGCGGCGGATTCTGACCAGGCTCCTGGATGCTCAAAGGTCACAGCATCGTCAGGGTAAAGAAAAAAGAAGACAGGCGGAAAGGCCCCGGGAGTTTACCAGCGCGCCCTCGCCGCCGCCCGTCTCGTTACCCGAAAATAACGAAAAGAAAGGTATTATGCCGGTTAGCCCGGCAAAGAATATTCCCGAACCTTATAAGCAACTGGTCCAGGAGTATTTTCGCGGACTTTCAACCGGGTACTAAGGCCAATTACGTTCAGGTGTAACCCGTCTGGTGAGGTGGGAGAACAGGTAGTGTTATTCCGGCTTATGCCTGTTTTTTGATTTTTAATGCTTTAATTAGAGTTTGCCTGTTGCCCTGTGCGGGTAAGGCTTTAATTTGACAAGCGATGTCTTGAATTTGTATAATAAATCAGACAATACTTAAATATATTTCTGGAGGAATCACATGATCTGCTTAAATCGGCTAAACCCTTTTCACAGGAAATTCAGTCATCATCTGTTGGCTTGGTGTCTGATTACCGTGATCCTGTTTTGTGTCAGCCTGCCGCATTCAGTCGCGGCATTCAAGAGAGTCAACGATGGCGACCCCATGGTTGCTTTCAAGCTTCGGGATACTGCCGGCAGCGAAATATCGTTAACGGATTTTAAAGGCAAAATCCTGGCCATCCTTTTCTTTAAACATCCCTGCAACCGGTGTGATATGGCAATGCGCACCCTGCAGGGTTTGTATGACCGGTATAACGAAGACAAGGGCTTTGAGTTGATCGCAATTTACTGTCCTCGGACTGATGAGAAGATAACCAGCGATGAGAGAGACGCTGTTAATAAAATTATGGCGGAGGGCGGGTATACTTTTCCGGTACTTTTTGACGAAGGGCTGAAAGTTTTCAGCGATGTCGGGGTCATCACCCTGCCTTCATTGGCCATAGTAGGTAAAGACGGTAAGCTTGTCGACGATCAACCGGGTTATCCCAGGCTGAACGGTGATAAAATTGTCACGGAAAAAGTTAGAGTCGCCTTGGGATTCGCGCCGGCCAGGAAGAAAATGGTCAGGAAAAGCTATAAGCCCACGGGGCAGGCGGCCAAACATCTGAAATTTGGTCGTCAAATGTACTCGATGGGCTTCTTGGATAAAGCGATCAAAAAACTCCAGGCTTCGATCAAGGAAGATCCTGACTTCGCTCCGCCTCACACCTTGTTGGCCAAGATATATGATAAAAAAGGCAAAGTTGACGAGGCTACCGTTGAATACAACAACGCTATCGTTTTGACTCCTGAAAATGTCAAACTCCATAAAGACTACGGCTTTTTCCTGTTAAGACAGAAAAATCTGGTTGAGGCTCAGCTTGAGTTCGAGCTTATCAAGGAATTATCACCTAACTCCGGCGATGGTTTATTCGGTTTGGGTCTGGTGAGCCTGGCTCAGAAGAATGAAAAAGAGGCGCTCGCTAATTTCAAGGAAGCCATCGCCCTTTTTGAAGGAGAGAAAACCACCAGCTCCACCTCGTCAGGCAAGGGCGACCTGTTTAATATGATGAGGAAAAAGCGCAGCGCGAAAAAGGTTCGTCTGAACCCCAACGAAGCGCAGGTGCATGCTGAACTGGGTAAAC
The DNA here is from genome assembly GCA_024276815.1 of bacterium. Classification (GTDB taxonomy): domain Bacteria; phylum JACRDZ01; class JAJRWM01; order JAJRWM01; family JAJRWM01; genus JAJRWM01. The sequence goes on along the minus strand of JAJRWM010000197.1, from coordinate 4,635 downwards.
TTCTGGCTAACAACGGCAAGTTAGAGGAAGCGAATAAGGAACTGTTGAAAGCGATCGCGAAATATCGCAAGATAATTAATAAATTAATGGAGGGTGGCCAAAGGCGTTAATTTGCTTTTTTGAGAAGGGCCGTATTTGCCCTGCCTGTTTACAATTAATGATTCCAACACTGTGGTTTTTAAGGTAAAATTAGCTGTGAATACTTCGTCAGAGTTAAATTTTACTTTGCGATTCAAATACTAAGGAGAAGACATGGCAGTAGACGTGAGTATCACCAGTCAGCAATCTGACGAAGCGAACATCGCCCAGGTCAAGGAAGCCAGAGATCGGATTTTTGGCGAAATCGAAAAAGTTATCATTGGTCAGCGGCATATTGTCGAAGACCTTTTAATCGCCTTGCTTTCCCGGGGACATTGCCTGCTTGTCGGCGTGCCCGGTTTAGCAAAAACGTTGTTGATCAGCACGCTTGCCCGCGTTCTGGACCTGAAATTTCAACGCATTCAGTTCACTCCGGACCTGATGCCTTCCGATATCACGGGTACCGAGATCATCCAGGAAAATCCTGATACCGGCAAACGCGAATTTGTTTTTTTTAAAGGGCCGGTTTTCGGTAACATTATTTTGGCTGATGAAATAAACCGGACTCCGCCAAAAACACAAGCGGCTCTGCTGGAAGCCATGCAGGAAGACAAGGTTACGGTGTCCGGCAGGACTTATGATTTACCCTTGCCTTTTTTCGTCCTGGCAACACAAAACCCTATCGAACAGGAAGGCACATATCCCTTACCTGAAGCCCAGCTGGATCGTTTTATGTTCAATATTTATATTGATTACCCCTCAGCCGGCGAGGAAGCTGATGTTGTCAAACTTACCACCTCGGCCTACGAAGCGGAGTTGCGACATGTCCTGAACGCTCAGGAAATTATTTACCTCAAGGACCTGGTGCGCAAAGTGCCGGCCGCTGATTACGTCATAGAATACGCTGTCCGCTTAACCAGGGCCACCCGGCCGCATCAGGATGGCTCATTGTCATATATCAATGAATGGGTACGCTGGGGGGCCGGCCCGCGCGCTTCGCAGAACCTGATTCTGGGCGCTAAAGCCCGGGCGATTTTGAGAGGTGAATACGCGGTCAGTTGTTCCGATATCAGGGCGGTGGCGGCGGCGGTTCTGAGGCATCGGATTGTGACAACTTTTCATGCCGAGGCGGAGGGCGTTGATACCATGAAGATAATTAATAAGCTGCTCCAGGACGTCCCCGAATCGAAGTAACTTAATCAACCCTTTGCGGGGTGGACCCTGCTCCTGATCCGAATGATAGGTTCACTAAAAAATCAATCTAAGCCAGAATGTCCCGGTCAAAATCCTGGTAAAGTTAAAATGGCGCAATGGAAAAGGGAGGATTTCGTGCGATACATCCGAATAGTTTTAACCTTAATCATATTAAACCTGTTGTTCACCCTCTCGCTTTTTGCCGCGAAACTGTCAAACATCACTGTCAACACCACCGACACAACGACCAGGGTCTCAATACAGGCGGACGCCCCGTTTGAGTACAGAATACTGGAGTTTTTGGAACCATCGCGTCTGGTTGTCGACATCGAAAAAAGCTCCTATCCCTGGAAGGAACGTTATCTCTTGGTTGAGGACAGCGTCATCCTCGGGCTTCGCCTGAGTCAAAGCGAGCGAGCGGTCAGGATAGTCATCGACCGGACTCAAGACACCCGGTATCACCTGAACAAGACCGGCAACAGTCTTGCTATTGAGTTTATTCACACTAAAAGCGGCGGCGGCGGAAAACAGGTCTACTTGGGTGAGAAACCACGTCAGAACAAGCCCACGATTAATCCGAACCTTGTGGGTAAAATTACCAATATCCTGACGCGGGAAGAGAATAATCAACTCGTATTCATCGTTGATGGCGAGTCTCTGCTTAATTATCAAACCTTTACCCTCAAAGAGCCGGAGCGGCAGGTACTGGATATCAAGGCTGTTCTGGCCCCCAGGGCGTCTAAAAAACATGTTGTAAACCGGAGCGGCCTGGCGGAAGTGCGGTTGGGTCAATTTAAATCCCAACCAAATCCGGTCGCCAGAGTAGTATTTCAGTTCGACAGAGCCGTCAATTATTATCTGGAAAATTTTAACGGTAGACCGGGTCTGGTTATTGAAACTCAAAAAGCTGAAAAGAAAAAAGAAGACGCTATTCCTATTTTAACTTTACCGCCGCCGGTTGACAAAACCGCCGCCGCGTCGCCGCCGCTGCCCAAGCCTGATCGGGTAGCTCCGCCCACGCTCTCTATTTTCAACCAGACAATCAGCCTGCACTACCAAAACAAACCGGCTTACCAGGTATTCAACCTGCTGGCCCGGAAATATAACGTGACTTTCCAAGGGGACAACAAGCCTCGTAACCGTATCTCCATAAAACTGAAAGACGTTTCTGTCCTGAAAGCCATTTCGGAGATTTTATCTCTTTGTTCTTATGAATATACCCGCGAAGGTAATACCTTCACACTGATTAAGCAACAGGAACAGAAAAAACAAGTGAGCAAGAAACCGTTTATTAGCCGACCGGAATCCCGGAATCAGCAAAAGCCCCGGCAAATTGTCGTGGAACTTAAACTGATCCAGCTTAATTCACTGGTCAAGGATCGGCTCAGGATAATCTGGCAGCCCTTCAAAGGTTCTTACAACAAGCAACTGGTAATAGGCCTTCCTGAGGATAAAACGATTTTTGAGAAAACTTTAAAGCAAATGATCAGGGACAAAGATGTGAAAATCATCAACAACAGCTCTCTGTTCATAAAGCAAAACAAACAAGAGCGGGTGGTTCTTGGTCAGCGCGGTGAATATTTCCTGGAAAAACGTGACGCGGGGGGAAGCCTGGTTCTGGAGAAAGCTTTCTTTGATCTGGGCTACAAAATGGTGTTGCGGGGCGAGGTGACCGATAAAGGGATAAAACTGGGGATAAACGCCTTTGCCAGCGTCATACCTGTTTCCGGCGTCAGGGATAAACCACTGGTAATAAAAAGAGCTGTGGAAAAGGAAGTGGAAAGCGCCGCTCCCGGCGTTCTCATCATCGGCGGCATTATTCGTTCGAAGGACAAACTGGCTCAGGAGCGGAAATCCCTGGTTCGGAAGATACCGCTTTTGGGCCAGGTCACGGCCAGCGAGAGCGTTGACCGGGTGCCTCTTGAGGTAATGGCTGTTTTGAACTGCCGTGTGGAATAAAAAGGCTGGCCGGCCCCCGATATCGGGATAAGCGATCCGCGATTCCCAGACATTCCGAGATAAAGGACGTTCTGGCGATAATCTCCAATCGCATAATCAACGAAGTCAAAGGCGTTAATCGGGTCACCTATGATATAAGCTCCAAACCACCCGCCACCATCGAATGGGAGTAACGTCAAAGTCAATATATTAAAGTCAAAGGATAACGTCAAAGGATAACGTCAAAGGATTTTAGAAGCGATTCGTAGGGGGAACTCTTTTTCGAAAAAAAACCGCTCCCCCTACAACCCCCTCACAAAAACTTTGATATTTATGATAATACTTGTAAAATAAAGCGCAATGTTTTATAATCAAGTACATAAATAGCTGTTATTTGGAGAAGACAATGAAGCCTAAATCAAAAAGAAAAGCTCCCGAAATAATTATGCGGGAAGGTAAACCAACTGCTGTAATTCTCGATATTAATGAATATCAGGAAATGCTGGAACGTTTAGAAGATATCGAAGACCTGGAAAAATTGGAAGCAATACGAAGAAAGACCCCTTAAGTGTAGTAGTTAAGACTTGATCCGAGATTCCCCTGTTTTAAGCCACTGGTAGAATGGCTTTGTTCGCTTTTTCAATTTCACTTGACTCAATATCCTTGAGAGTTTTTTTTGATTTATCTTGCCACTCCAACAGACCATTGGCGCTACGACCCATAATAACGGTGGCAGCAGCTGATGGGCTGCTAAACAAATAATCTGAAGTGAATACAAACTTTCCTTGCTCTTCCTTTATTACCTAATTCTCAATCAATTCATCTCTTAGCGAATTGAAGCCTTTAGGGAATGATGGAACAGTTGATGATGCAGCCTCTGAATCCTTAAAAACGACAAATCCATCTACTACCCTCTTGCCTCGACCAGCAGCACCTCTTGCTCCTTTTAGGTATAGCTCTTCAGAATCCATTTCTATGCTTGTGGTTTCTTTTACTAATGGTTCAAAAACTTTAAAATTCAAAGTATTAACCAACATCCTGACATATTCGATAAATTCTTCCATTTCAGCTTGATCAGATTCTGAAATAGATGATCTAGTAGGCCTATTTCCATTCTGGATTTCATACCTTTTGGCATCAGAGGCTAGTTCAAATAATCTTGACTCAAGATATTTGATATGGGCTTTATTAAGGTTTTCATCTTTGCTTATGAACACAACAGCTTCATTCCAGAATTCTTTTTCTGAAACGTGTTGTACAAGCCTACTATATACATTTTCAGCTTCACCAATATAAGCCTTTGGCTTTTTAGCCGATGACTCCGCCCCACCGAATAGAATATATACAGCTGTGCTTTTTAGCTCAGAACGATCAGCACAATCCTTAACATTTCCTCTTGGAATTCGATACGCTTTTCCTGTCCAG
>JAJRWM010000020.1 GCA_024276815.1 bacterium | reverse complement strand
TGAAGCTGCACCGGTATATCAAACTTTTCCTTGATGTTCTTCACCAGATCATAGGCGAAATACGGCGTCAGAATGCCGGCCATGTCCTTGATGCACATCGAATCAACACCAAGTTCAACCTGCTGCCGAACACAGTTTAGATAATGCTTCATATCATGAACCGGACTTCTGGTGTAACAGATGTTGCCCTGGGCATGCATACCCTCGCGCTTTACTATGCTGATCGCTTTTTCCAGGTTTCTCACATCGTTAAGAGCGTCAAAAATGCGGAAAATATCTATCCCGTTTTCAGCGGCCTTGACGATGAAAGCCTCCAGGACATCATCAGGATAGTTCTTGTAACCAATGATGTTCTGACCCCGCAACAACATCTGCAAAGGCGTCTTCTTGAAAACTTTCTTTAGCTTCTTCAGCCTCTCCCAGGGGTCTTCGTTTAAAAATCGAAGGCAGACATCAAAGGTCGCGCCACCCCACATTTCAATAGAATGATAACCAGCGTTATCAATTTTTTCCGCGATCGGTAAAATATCATCAGTGCGCATTCGGGTAGCCCATCTGGACTGATGCGCGTCGCGCAACGTGGTATCTGTAATCTTAACCTCTTTACCAGTTTTCTTCATCCAATGTCCCTTCCTGAAAGGATTGCCTCTCTTGAGACCGCACCCTGTCGGATAATGTTTATTTTCGATTTGTCAGTCACATCCACTATGGTGGATTCAATAGTTAAAGCCGTACGACCGCCGTCAAGCAAAAAGTCAACCCTCTGAATTATCCGCCTGTCAATCTCATCAACACAACTCGGAGCAGGCTGACCGCTCAGATTGGCGCTGGTCGCTACCAGCGGCTGGCCAGCTTCTTCAATTAAACTGTTTAAAATCTCATTATTACAACATCTGACGCCAATTGTATCATGACGCGGATTAATTTTGATACCCGGCTTTTTTTTAAATATTAAGGTCAAGCCGCCCGGCCAGAAATTATCAATTAAAGGTAGCGCTCCTTCAGGGATATCGGCAACCAACTCTATTAAGTTTTCCCAGGAGGCGATTAAGGCGATCAAAGGGTTTGTCGGCGGTCGTTGCTTTATTTGATAAATTCTGTTTTGAGCTTCCAGACTGTCCAAGCCAGCGACCAAACCATAAACAGTATCTGTCGGGGCAATGCCGACTCCTCCCTGATTAATCAAACCGGCGGCCAGCTCAATTTTCTGTGATAATTTGAAATCCACAACCTATTCTTCCAGGTATTCACCAATGCGACGGAACTTCTCATAGCGCTGTTCAACCAAAAGATAAGGGGAAAGCTCTTTTAATTCAGTCAAATTATTTATAAAGGCCCGCTTCAGATTAGCCGCCGTTCGCTCGTAATCAATATGGGCGCCGCCCTCCGGCTCAGGAACGATTTCATCAACGATACCCATATTCAACAAGTTCCCGGCGGAAATCTTTAATCTTTTGGCCGCTTCAGCGGCTTTACTCTCATCATTCCAGAGAATCGCGGCGCAACCCTCAGGGGAGATGACCGAGTAAATAGCGTTTTCCAGCATCAATATACGATCTGCGACGCCAATTGCCAGGGCGCCACCACTTCCGCCTTCACCGATTATTACGGAAATAATGGGCGTTTTCAGCCGGGACATCTCCTTGAGATTGTTGGCGATCGCCTCCGCTGAACCCCGACCCTCAGCTTCCAGCCCGGGAAACGCTCCCGGAGTATCGATAAAGGTAAAAACAGGTTTTTGAAACTTCTCGGCTAATTTCATCAATCTGAGTGCTTTGCGGTAACCTTCAGGATATGACATGCCAAAATTACGCCGCAATTTCTCTTCCGTGGTCTTGCCCCGCTGATGTCCCAACACGACCACCGGCTCGCCATTGAAATTGGCGAAGCCGCCTACTATCGCGCCGTCATCACGAAAACCACGGTCGCCGTGCAACTCGACAAAATCAGTCATGATTAAATTAATGTAGTCCAAAGTAAAAGGGCGATAAGGATTACGAGCCAACTGCACGATCTCCCAGGCGGTATGTTTATCAATGAATTCCGGTCTGTTTTTCTTGCTTTTGCCTTTACTCCCGGCTTTTGTTTCGGTAACTGAATCAATCCTGGTCGCGGTTCCGGCCATATCCAGTTCCCTGTTCATCATAACGCCGGAAGATGTTAACATGTTCTCTTTAAGCAATTCTCACCTCAAAATTTGTTTTCATAGTTAAGACTGACGTAGCGTCCTAAATTACCCGAAGCGCGCAAAATATCCTTTAAGCCGAACTCGCACTGAAAATCGGTGTTAACGCGCCAGCGAAACGCGGCGTTTAAAAAACCGGGACCGTTGCCGTAAAGATCGTCCCGACGATTGTCATTGTTAGCTACATCATATTCAACGATACCGGTTACCTGGGGATTAAAGGGAAAATCCAGCCCTAAAAAACCGTTTAAACTCTCCAAATCGTCGTTCCGCTTGTCTTCCAGGTTACCGTTGCGGTCCTTACTGGGCTTCTTGGCGTTTTTACTCTCCCCGTCGTCACTGTTATTTTTGTTTCTACCATTGTCGCCTTCGTAATTGTTATAGTTCAGACCTAAATGAACCCTTAACCCCATCAACCGGGCGAAGCCTTTGCTTAAGACGGTGTAAAGACCCCTGGCTTTTACGTCATAACGATTATGCAGGCCGCTGTAAGATCCGTAACCCTGTGAATCAAAACCCACCGCGACAGCCGGAAAGTTCAGTCCCTCGTCAATCAATCGGTAGCGAATCATAAACTCCAGCCGGGAATACCAAGCAGGCGAATCATTGGAAATAATATCCGTACCGCCATACGACACGCCAACCATTAATCTTGCAAAGATGCCAAGCTGGCCCTTGACAAGTAGGCCGCCTTCGGGAAAAACACGGGAAACGATCCGATAGTTCCTTTTCAATAAGACATCCGCGGTAGGATTGTCAATTAAATCAATTTCCTTGGCGAATGCGCCGAGAGAAACAATTGAAAGCAGGAAAATCAGCAGAACCAGAGCCTTGTTATGCTTCACCTCTCCTCCCGTCAGACATAAATACTAGTTAATAGTTTATAGTAAAATTGTCCAAGTGTCAACAAGAAACCTCAGGCCGGTGGGCCTGTTCTCATGGCCTTCGGCACTCTTTATCGCACTCGCAAACTATGCTGCTCGTTTACCGTTTGGTTAATGCTTCACGAAGTGATTTTGGCTTTTTCAGGGGTGTAGGCTGGGCCGGTGGGCCTGTTCTCATGGCCTTCGGCCAGGCTTACAGCCTGAGGATGTTTGCCGTTGGCGCTTTTAATAACGCTCACACATTCGAAGTTTTTTGGAGGGGGGAACCTTATTTAAACAAAAAAAAGTTCCCCCACAGATTCTTCTCCTAAATCCTTTGACTTTCATCTTTTGACTTTTCCTTTTGCTTTCCTTGCGAAGTATGATTTGGGCGCCAGTTGGATAGCTTTGTTCAGTAATTGTTTGGCTTGTTTGGGTTTTGATTTTTGGAGCGTGAGCGCGGAAAGAAAGGAGCGTTCGGCTTCTTCGGCGCGGGTCGCGTGGGGATAGTCTTCGAAGTTAACCAGAATTTTGTCGTCATTATTGATGAAGGCCAGCCATAGTTTATATAGTCCGTAACAGGGGGCGTTTGGTTGCGGCGGATTACTCCCGAATATTTGAGCGGCATTTTTTTTATCATTATCTTCCAGGGCTATGAGGTAGGCCGAGTACAGGTTGAAAAGCGTCTGATATCCCGGTTCGAGTTCATCATCAAGGTAAGCTTTAAGCAGCGCTTTCGCCCTGGCGAGATTGCCGGCGGCGGTCAGTATTTTAATTTGCAGTAATTTATATTCGCTGATTTGTGGGTATTTTTTGATGTTTTCCGCCGTCATTTCTTCCGCTTCAAAGAAGTCGCCGTCATCCAGGTATTTCAGGATATGTGAGATCCACGGCTGACGCCGGTATTGATAGATGTTTTTTGAGTTTCCCCGCATTTTTTTGCTAAACAGCCAGGTAGGGATGGCGAGCAGAAACGCGAGCAGGAGATAATTCATCAGGCGGTGATCTTATCCAGATCGTTACAACTGACGGTTTGATTACGGCCATTGTTCTTGGCGGCGTAAAGGGCCTCATCAACCTTTTCGAGCAGCTCTTCCTGGCGTTCCCCATGCAGCGGATAGGTGCCGACACCCACTGATACCGTTACGTCGCCATTGATTGAAGTATGTTTTTTAAAGATTGATTCCACCTTTTGCCGTAATCTCTCAGCGACCAGCATTGCACTGTCAACCCCTGTTTCCGGCAGGATTAAGACAAATTCCTCACCGCCGTAACGGGAAGCTATGTCGATGTCGCGCATTTCCTCGCGCAAAAGATTACCCAGGAGCCGCAAAACCTCATCTCCAACGAGATGCCCTTGGTGATCGTTGATGTTTTTAAAGTGATCAATATCAAGCAGGATTAAAGACAATTGTTTCTGATAACGCCGCGCTCTCGCCATTTCCTGGGCGATCTTTTTTTCAAAATACTGGTGATTATACAGGCTGGTCAGACCGTCGGTGATGGCCATTTTTTCCATCTGGCTGTATAATTCGGCTTTACTGAGCGCGAAGGCCGCCAGGTTAGTCAGAATGGTCAGGGTCTCCTGTTCCACCTTGGTGAACCGCCCCCGCTGACGACTCGCCAGCAACAACACTCCCCGCAGTTTCTCGCTGACTATCAGGGGGAGGCCAATGCAGGAGTGCATTCTCCGGTACAAAGGGTTGTCTTGCAACTCGGAGTTAAGCCGATCCTGGATATTGTGAATCCTCAAAGGCTGGCGATGAGATATGATCCAACTCAGAAGATTGGTTCTGGTCAGCTTTTCGCTGTGACCAACCAAGCCCGGCGAGTAGCCGATGTCCGCTTCCACCACCAGATTGCCCTTGTCTTCCACCCAGCCCAAAAAAGCGGTTTTTTCCTTACCCACAATTTCCGACGCTGTCTTGACATAAGCTTGCAGGATTTCATTTTCATTCAAGGAAGCGTTAAGTTCCTGGCTGGCCGTGTAAAGAAGAGAAACTTCGGATACCTGGTTGAGAAACCTTCTCCTTTCTTCGGCGCCCATCATTATCTGGGTCACCTGTTTACCGCACCATTCAAGAATCATTTCGTCCTCTTTGGTGAAACGGTCGCTTTCCTGACTGTCGACAGCCAGGACCCCGGAAAAGCGTTCATCGGCAAAGATTGGCACGCCAAGAAAAGATTTTACCTCATGCTCGCCCCGGTAATATAAAAGAGAGCTTTTATGCCGACTGAGGTCCTTGACCGATAATGGTTTCTGGATGCGCGCCACCCAGCCCACCAGTCCCTGTCCGGCGCTGATCAGGACATCCCGGTCAAAATGGGAACTCTGACTGAGCGCTTTATTGATCTTGAGATAATTGACTCCGGCGTCATATAAAAACAAGACCAGGGAATGCGGTTTCAGGTACTCGTTGATAAACGACATCAGGCCGTCCAGTTTCTGGCTGCTGTCAATGGATACCTTTAACTGAATCCTCTTTTGACGGATTTCATAGGGCAAATCTTCCTGAACGGGCAACAGATCATCGCTTTTGGCGGCAATGTTGGGCAGGGCCGGCAGACCCATATCCGGCAGAGTTAAAAGCTCTGGTGATTCTTCGGCGCTATGCCGCCGCTGAGCGAACATTTGTCCCAGGACCACACAGATTAGTATCAGGGAAAGATGAGTCGCTAAATCGGTTACATTGGTTATCCGCAAGATGAATGTGTTAACCGCCGCGCTGACCAAAACACTTAAAGCACACCAAGAGCCGTACTTGATTCCCCCCCGCATAGTGGCCAGCAATAAAAAGATGTAGATCAAAGGCCAGGCCTGCTTTACCCACGAGAAGGCAAAGATAAGTAAAAAACCGAGTATCAAACTATTTCTTCGCGATATTTGAGAGGATATTTCGTACTGCTTTTTCATCAGAGTACTCCACCGTCTTGTCCTTAAATATCTGCACAGACTCATGTCCCTTGCCGGCGATGAAAACCACATCGCTTTTCGAGGCCTTTTTCAGAGCCTGCTCTATCGCCTGGTACCGATCTACTTCCAGCATATAATCGTAACGCCTGAGCTTGCCGCGCTCGATGGCGCCCTTTTCGATCTCCTTGATGATCGACATGGGGTCCTCATCATGAGGGTCATCGGATGTGATGTAAAAGTAATCACTCCAGCGGGAAGCGATTTCTCCCATTATCGGCCTCTTGGAGGTATCACGGTCGCCAGTACAGCCGAAAACCGTGATCACCCGTCCCGAAGACAGCGCTTTAACAGTTTTCAGTACCTGTTCCAGGCTGTCGGGCGTATGAGCGTAATCAATAATCACCTTGAATTCCTGCCCGGCGTTAACCATCTGCAGGCGACCCGGCACGCCGGCAAATTCCTCCACGGCCTCGATGATCAATTCCAGGTCGATGCCAACACTCAATCCATAAGAAATAGCGGCCAAAGCGTTATACACGTTAAACAATCCAACCAGTGGTAATTCGATGTGCTGACGAATCTTGTCCGTAACCAGGTAAAACGGGGTGCCGTCGAAGCGCATCCCGATGCGGTCAGCCCAGATATCAGCCTGTTTACTCAAGCCGTAACTGATAACCCGCTCATTAACGTCAGCCTTATTTATTAGTACTCGGCCAAAATCGCTATCTTGATTAATAATTTTTGTGCCGCCGACACTCATAAACTCCCTGAAAAGCCGGGCCTTGGCCTCCTGGTATTGCTGAAAATCTTTATGAAAATCCAGGTGATCGTGGGTTAAATTAGTAAAAACAGCCGTCTGAAATTCGCATTCAGCAACCCGGTCGAGCGCCAAAGCGTGCGAAGAAACCTCCATCACTACGGTTTCTACTTGGTTTTTCACCATCTTCGCCAGTAAACGATGCAACTCCAGAGCGTCCGGCGTGGTATGCCGGGCGGCTACTTGCGCATCGCCAAGGTAATTGGTTATGGAACCGATAAGACCGGTTCGCCGCCCGGCTTTTTCCAGAATCGTCTTGATTAAAAAACCGGTCGTGGTTTTACCGTTGGTGCCGGTAATTCCCACCATCTCAAGTTTTTCACAAGGATTTCCATATAAACAGGCGGCGGCTTCGCCCAGGGCGCGGCGGGCGTTTTGTACCTGGACAAAAGCAACGTCGATTCCCGGTTCTTTTTCACCTATAACAGCGACAGCGCCCCTTTTAACCGCTTCCCGGATATAAAGTCCGCCGTCAGTCTTTAATCCCGGAATAGCCACAAATAAATCACCGGGCTGAACCAATCTGGAATCGTGATTGATACCGCTGAAATCAATATCAATATCCCCAATTGTTTTGACCGGCTTCATCTTCTCAACTAATAACGATAATTTCATAAACCTTCACCATAAACACTTCTCCAATTTCCATGAACCACCAGGTTGCGCACGGCCTTGAAAGTCTGCCATCCCCGAATCATAACTTTATACAACGCGGGGTTGAAAGGCAGGTCAAAACAACCGGCCCAGTTGACAATTTCCCCGTTAAAGCCATTCTTGAAACGATATACTCCCCACAAGGGTTGAGCCGGCTCAGGCTTGACCGGGATTCCCCACAAATCATATTTACGGCAATTCTCGCTTTTGGCCCAGCGCATGACTTCCCAGTGCAGTAGATAAGCCGGCATGAAATTACGTTTTTGATTGCCGGAAGCGCCGTACATGTACCAGATCGTGTCTCCGAACCTGAAGATAAACACCGCGGCCAGATCTTCACCGCCAGCGTGGGCGATAAATATCCCGGTCATTCCCTGAGCGCCCAGGATTTCCTCTACTTTTTGATAATAAGCCAGCGGTTGGGAGAGGAATTTCTGCCTGTCCTTCGTGATCTCCAGTAATCGGTAAAATCTTGCCACCGCCGCCGAACCGGAGGGCCGGTCAATGCTGACTCCCCTGCGGGCCGCCAGACGAATATTGTAACGATGTTTCGCCTTGAAACTTTTTAACAACCCGTCTTCCGTCTTATCCAGGTTGATGACAATGGTGCTGGGCGGTTGAATGTTTTCACCGCTGGCGACGAATCCCCGGTTATTTAAAAGGTTTATTTTTTCCGTATCTTCTTTTCTGATTAAAGGATCCACCCGTAAAAAAACCACTTTTTCTCTTAACGCCAGTTCTCTGACCGCGTCCAGGAGGATTTTGATTATTTCCACTGACCAGGTCTTAAAAACAGGGCCTTCCGGAGCGTAAAAGAGATACCGGCCGCCGCTTTTCGGGATTGGTCTTTTCAGAAGCGAAATGCCGCCGACGATCTCGTCATTATCCATAACAGCCAATCTGAAGGGCCGCCAGCAAAAAGCGCCTTTCAACTCACCCCACTGGTAGGTCTGGAGTATCGGCGGTCGGTCGGCTGCAAGTAAAAAATTATTCCAGGTATCTGAATCGGTCAGGGAAATAACTTTCATAAACGATTTATTTCCTGATTTAAATCAATGTCCTTAAAGGAATCAGCATTGTCCAGAATGCTGAAATTATAGTCCACATCAAGAAAGTTTTCCACTTTCTGATGCGCTTTGCAGGTTTCCTTTGGTTCGGTTCCTTTACGAAAAGCCTCGGTAATAATCTTGGTGCATTGCGGCGAGGCCAACAGGCCGCTCTCAGCGTCGATCCTCTTGAAGACAATGCCTTCGGGGATGTTGAAACTCTCAACCTTGGTATCCTTGAGAGCTTCCCGCATGAAATCCACCCAGATCGGTCCCGCGACTTTCGCGCCGTAAGCCCCGTCGCCCAGCGGCTTACGTTCGTCAAAGCCCACCCATACCCCGACCACCAGGCTGGGCGAAAAACCCACGAACCAACCGTCAATATACATATCGGTAGTGCCGGTTTTCGCTCCCAGAGGCCGATTTAATTTTTTGGCCAGTTTACCGGTGCCCTCGTTAACCACCGCTTCCAAAAGATCAACCATCAGGTAATTGGTAACCTCGTCCAGAACAGCTTTTTCTTTAGGAATGTTCTGCTTTAGTAAATTACCATAACTGTCCTCAACATATTTCGTGGAGATCGGCTTCACCCTGATTCCCTGGTTGGCGAATACGCCATAAGCCGAGGTTATTTCCAGTACCGTAACTTCGCTGGTGCCCAGAGCGATAGTCAGGTCCGCCGCCAGGGTACTTTTTATTCCCATCATCCTGGCGTATTTAATCGCTTTGCCAATACTGACCTTTTCCAACAGTTTGACGGCCACGATGTTCAGTGAATGAGCCAGGGAATAGCGCAGAGTTCTCGGACCATAAAAACGATTGTAGTAGTTTTGAGGCGTCCAGTC
>JAJRWM010000196.1 GCA_024276815.1 bacterium | reverse complement strand
TATTTTGTAAACAGAGAAAATATCGTCAGTCATCCGGTACCGCTTAATCTTGCCGCAACTATTTCCTTATACTTTAAATATTTTTAGTGCGTTTGCCCTGCCTCCTTACTTATCAAAACTTGACAGATATTATCAAATATGGTATATTGTTTAAAGTATTAAAAGAACTGTTTTCACCTTCCAGTTTCAAACTATTGGAGTTTACGTTGAGAAAACAATCTTTTCCTCTCTTACTGACCAGTGTTTTTTTCCTTTTTTGCCTGATTCTGTTCACGGCCTGCGCTCCCCCGGCTGCCAACGAAGGCGGCGGCGGTAGTTCAAGTACATCTACACCCTCAACCACACCGCCACCCACCCCAAGTCAGGTTAATCTAAAAAGCATTACCATGAACTTCAGCGCTCTGCCAACGCTAAATGGTGTTTTGGCTATCAGTCTGGATACCTCTGCTGATATTGGTCCCGTGACCTGGAGTGTGGTCAGCGAGCCGTCAGGCTCAAGCCTGCAATTAACGCCGGCCAGCGACGGCAAATCCGTTACCATGACGCCGACAGTTGACGGGGAATACCAGATCAAGGTTCTCTCCCTTGACAACGCGACTGTGCAACTGACCACGTTTAACGTTGATAAACAGTTCACTTTTAACAAGTTGAAGGTTGACGGCTATGATTCGACCAAAACGATTGAGGACGTCATCGGAACGATTTTAAACCAGGCCTGGGTGTATTCAACTTATCTAACGGAAAGCGCGATCAGGGTAATTGTCGCTGACTATCCCAGCCTGACCATTATTGATTATGACGATATCCAGGGCTTGCTGGTGGAGTTTGACGAGACCAGTATTACCGCTCTGGAGGCTTTGGCGAGTCTGGAGCTGGAAACGGGGATTGACAGTGTCGATTACCGTGTTCATGAAGGCGATAACGTTCCTCGTGGCTCACTGATTCCCGCTGACGGAAGCGCTTTCGATGACGGGGGCGACAATTGGCATCTGGAACGAATTGGCATTACCGACGCCTGGGACTATACCACCGGTTCGGATGAATTTTTCATTGGTATTTGTGACGCTGGTTTTGATGGCGGGCATGAAGATCTGGCCGGGCGTTTTACTGAAATCCTGACCAGTATACAGGATACCCACGGTACGGCGGTGGCCGGGACTATCGGCGCCATCTCGGACAATCAACTTGGCATCTCCGGCATCAACTGGATCACCCAGATGGTGGCCAACCGCTGGGGCTATTCTAATTTAAAGCAGGTAATGAAGAAGGAGAAAGACGGCAAAAAAGTTTTGCTGGTCAGCAATTCCTGGGGGAATGGTTATATTCCTGAAGCTTTTGATCCCACTGATGACAGCATGACCAAGAAACGCTTAAAAAAAAGCGTTAACCGGACCAGGTCTTACCGTAAATTAGCTCTCAAGAAAAAATTTCGTGACCGGCTCTATCTCTGGGCCGCCGGCAACGGCGTGGGCAACGGCGCTTCCACCAGCGGCTACTATGGAGTTGACGCTATCTATGATAACGGCGCCCTCCAGTTAAACAAAAAGAAAGAACTCGAAAAGCTGGACAACATCCTGGTGGTCGCGGCTTTAGCTCCCAAGGATATTTTTGGTAAAAACGTGCTTTTCTATTACAGCTGCTACGGCGAGACGGTGGATATTGCCGCGCCCTCCCATTTCAAAACTCCCAAAGAAGGAACCAATGTTTACAATAACAGCTTTGGCGGCACCTCGGCGGCGACCCCGGTAGTTAGCGGTGTTGCCTCCTTGATTTATTCGCTTTATCCCGGTTTTACTCCGGCCGAGGTCAAGGCTATTCTGATTGATTCGGCGACGGAAACGGTCAAAAACCGGTACATTTTACCTAATGATCTCAATTATGAAAATGCGCTCTTACACCCCATTCCCATTCTTAACGCGAGCGCCGCGTTAGACTTGGCTCAGCAAAAAATAAACAAGAAGCTCAAAGTAAGCCATTCCTTCCCTGATCCTTTTACCGCCCAAGCCAGAATAAGTCTTTCCAGTTATGACTCCAATTATCACGCGGCCGGCGCTCAATGGACCATCGAATCCGCCAGTCAGATGGGCGGCCCCTGGCAGACAATCGATAGCGCTACTTCGGGCACGGACACTTTTGAAGTGCCGGTAAGCCCCAGCGAGCTTTATCACCGGCTGATACTGAACGCGACCCTGGTGCATAACACCAACTCCAGCCAGATGTCGGCCAGCGCCTATTATTACCTGACTTGCAGTGATGTGGTTGTCGCGGTTAAGGATAACGTTAGCTTGGCGCCTCTGCAAGGTGTCGAGTTACTGATTGAAAAAATGTTTCTAATAGGGATTCCAATACCTGTTGTCGATACGACCGCCGCTGATGGCGCTAAAAGGCTATATCTGCCGCCCGGTAATTATAAAATTCGGGGGCAGCTCTCCGGTTACCAGCAAGGGGTGGTCTCGGCGACTGTTACGGCGGGTGAGAGCCTGGTGATAAATCTGCCGCTTACTCCTAACTCCGCGGCTTCAACCGGGTCAGTCAGCGGTTACGCTTACGATTCTTCCGCTCAGTCAGTTGCCGGAGTCTTGATCCGTATTTCGGGGGGGAGCCAGACGAACGGCTTTTTCGCTTCGGCCACAACGGACAAAGATGGTTATTATCAGCTAACCAACATCAGTAAAATTGATTCCATAGGATCGCCGATTAACTCCTTTACCCTGTCGGCTACCGCTCCCGGGTTTACTGAATCCGTGAAGGAGAACGTGATCATACTAAGCGGCAAGGATCGGACGGAAAACTTTTTCCTGACCGAGGGCATACCGACGACTACTGTCTACTCTGAAAGTTTTGAGAATGGCGACGGCGGCTGGGTCGGCGCCGGGTTCTGGCAGCGCCGCGACTTCTCCACGCAAACTCTGGTCAATACCCTGGTGGACGCTGGTTATACTTCGTTAGCTCCTGATGAAGCCGGTCCCCAGGCTTTATTACCCAATGCTTATGATGGTTCCTTTGCCTGGTGGTACGGGCAGGCTGATACTGGTACTTTTATCGGCGTTCAGTATCCCGGCGATACTTTGCTGAGCGGCGGGACTTCACAGGGTTCATCATATTTCGGGACTCTGACTTCACCTGATATTAGCCTCAGCGGCGCGTCGTCGCCGATTTTACGTTTATATACCTGGTGGGAAATTGAGTCGGTCAATCCCAACGCGGACGGTTATGATCTGATGGACATCAAGTTATCGACGGATGGCGTGAACTTCACCCCTCTGAAGCGATTAAATCCTTTTGTTGATCCCAACGATACTGACCGTGATCATAAACCATTCTCATCGAGTGGTTTCAATCGCGAGCCTATCTGGGTTTTTGAGGAAATCGATCTGAGCGCTTACGCTGGTCAGACAATCCGGCTTCGTTTTGAGTTTGACACGGTTGACGAACTATACAACGGTTTCCGCGGCTGGCTGGTCGACAACATCTCAATTATCGATGGCGTGCAGGCCAAGACCTTGAGATCAAAGGCCGTGAAGAGATTTCACCTTTTTGACAACTTAAGCGATGAATACGTCAATACCCACAAATTGCCTCAAACCAGACAATGGGGCAAGCCGCCTCCCCGTACCCGAAATTAAGTTGTGAATAGATAGCAAACGTTACAGTTAGGTTCCTCCATAAGCCGTTTAGAAGGTTTTAATTCGCTCTAGTACTCAGTCCCGAGATCTATAGCAGTTATTAATCATAATGGGGACTGTTGCGAAATGCAAAATAAAGTATTCAATATATCGGTTATATGTGTTATAATAGGTGTATGATACTTGAAAGGAACCCTCAAATGACTTTTATCCGCTACGACCTGGACAAACTGGTGCGTCCCGACCACGTGCT
>JAJRWM010000195.1 GCA_024276815.1 bacterium | reverse complement strand
ATAACAACGCGGATAAAACCGGCAACCGAGATAAATTCTGTCGGCTCCTTTATCAAACTCCTTAAGATAGCTCGCCTCGAAATGGTGGGTTTTACGCCATTTTTTCTTGGTACTTACGGCATAAGAACTTGCTAACAACTGCTGGGAATAGGGATGCAGCATCTTTTCGAGACTCAGGTTCTCGGTCAGGTTCTCTTCAACTATTTTTCCCAGATACATCACCATTACCTTGTGGCTTAAATAACTGACCATTCTCAGGTCATGGGAGATAAACAGATAGGTCAGGCCGCCTCTTTCCTGTAAATCTCTCATTAAATTGATAATTTGCAGTTGAATGGTCACATCCAGAGAGGCGGTCGGTTCATCCGCGACGATAAACTGGGGATTGGTCGCCAATATCCGGGCGAATCCCACCCGCCTTTTCTCGCCGCCGGAGAGTTCATAAGGATACCGGTCCGCTTTGCTCTTGGTTAATCTGACTTGGTCTAATAATTGATAAATTTTTCTGGTCCGTGACTCTTTACCAAGATCGGTATGGATTTTCAGCGCTTCCTCGATTATGGAACGCACCCTGATCCGGGAATTAAGCGCCGCCGTTGGATTCTGGAAAATCATCTGGATCTCACCGCGTTTTTGCCACAGCATCTTTTGAGACAGGGAGAAAATCTCCTCACCATTGATGACTACTTTGCCCTCCGTTTTATCGGTTAAACGCAACAAAGTGCGTCCTAACGTTGTCTTGCCGCAGCCGGACTCGCCCACCAACCCGACAACCTCTCCCCGGCCAATGCTGAAAGAAACATCATCGACCGCCGGAATAATGTTTTTCCGATGCTTTGAACCAGTCAGATAGCTCAGCAGGCTGGGCTGACGGTAAAAATATTTTTTCAGATGTTCCACTTCAACCAGTTTTTGCATTATCGTAATACCCGGCCATTATGAATAACCTCAATTTCATCCGTTAATTCAGCCACAACACCCAGATTATGTGAAATAAAGAGGATCGTCGTCCCCAGTTCAGACCGTAACTCTTTGAGCAACTCCACAATCCCGGCCTGAATGGTCACATCCAGCCCGGTCGTAGGCTCGTCCGCGATCAGAAGAGAGGGGCGGGAGGCCAGGGCCATGGCGATCATAACTCTCTGGCACATTCCGCCGCTTAACTGATGGGGATAGGCGTTGTGAACAAGTTCCGGTTTTTTGATATGCACCCTTTTCAACCATTCCAGAGTCCTGGTTCTCGCCTCCGCCTTCTCTTCGCATAAACCCTGCAAGAGGATCGCTTCCTGGATTTGAGTTCCCACTGTCCACAAGGGATTGAGCGAAGCTACGGCATCCTGAAAAATCATGGCGATCTTTTTACCCCGAATGCCCCGCATATTTTTTTCATAGCGTTTATTCCACTTGATGCAATCCTTCCTGACCAGATCAATCTTGCCGTCCTGGCGCTCCACTTCACAGTACTGCTCCAGACCGGCCAGCAGGTTTTGTTTATTACCGTCTTCCTGGAAAATGATCTCGCCTTCAACAATTCCCGGCTCGTCTCTGATCAAGCCCATGATCGAAAGCGCGGTAACGGTTTTACCGCTGCCTGATTCGCCCACCAGCCCCATCGTTTTACCTTTTTCAATCTTGAAAGTAATACCGTTTACCGAGCGCGCGAAACCATCCGGTAAAGAGAAATAGGTAACGAGTTCCTTCACCTCCAAAATTATTTCAGCCAAATCAGCCTCTTTCCTTCTGCAACTTCAGGTGCTTGTTAATCCCGTCTCCAAGAAGAATAAAGCTCAGAATCGTCAGGACAATCATCAGAGCCGGAAAGACCGAAGGCCAGAACATGCCCTCAAAAAAATACTCTTTTCCCGAAGCCAGCATATTGCCCCAGCTGCAACGGGGTTCCTGAACCCCAAAACCACCTCCCAGATAGCTGAGGCTGGTTTCAATAAATACGACATAACCCAGCAAGTAGGTCGTCTGCACAATAATCACCGCCTTGCAGTGATGCCAGATAATATGGCGGAAGATAATGCCCCCCGGTCTCACGCCGATAGCCTGGGCCGCCTCGATAAAGTTTTGTTCCTTAAGCAGCAACACCTTGTTTTTCACGATCTCGGCAATATCAGGAGAACTGGTCAGGCCAACGACAAACATGATAAAATATATATTGGTGCTGAAAATCGCGCAGACCATGATGATGAGCACAAAGCGAGGGAAGGAATTGATCACATTCATGGAATAATTCATCAAGACCTCAAGGTCGGGCAGAAACGACCTGATCAACGGAACGTTCGGCTTCAACTCACCGTAATAACCCCAGACAGCGCCCATCCCCACACCCAGAAACACCGCCACCAGCACCGCCAGCAACCCGGGAATCGTATAAGCCTGGGTCCCGATAATAACGCGGCTTAAAATGTCGCGTCCCAAATAGTCCGTCCCCATCCAGTGACTCAGCCCGGGCGTGGTAAAGACGGCGTCCAGGTTAATCTGGTACGGATCATAGGGCAGCGTCGGCAAACCGTACTGATAAAGCACCCCCAGAAGAAACATAATAAAGGTCAAAAGAATAAAAGCGCCGCCCAGAAGAGTAAGGAAGTTCTTGCCGATAAAATCCCGCACGGAATAGGCGTTCGATGAGCGGAGGAAATGTCTCTGTTGGGAATAGACATGTTTCATTTCAAACGCTTTCTTCCGCCAGGCGCTCTTCCAAGGCCCGGGGATCGTTTATCAGGTAGATGAAATCATTAAAAAGACTGCCGAGCTGAACAACAAAAGCGACTAAAAGAGTAACCGCCAGGATAATCGGATAATCCTGGGTGGTCGCGGCGTCCCAGGCCAACCGGCCGATGCCCGGCCAGTTGAAAATTGTTTCCACAATAACGGCGCCGCCGAGCAGATAGGAAATCTTGGAAGTGATCAGGGTCGTGACCGGTATCAGCACGTTGCGGCAGGTATGTTTGAAGACGCTGGCGCCTTTAGCCCGGGCCGTTCGAATATAATCCTCATTCAGGGCTTTATTAAACTCTTCCCTCAGATAACGAATCAATTCGATTAAAAAACCGTTACCCAAAGCTAACACCAGGACCGAAAAACTGAAGGGAATCAGACCAAAGGAGTTATGAGGCACGGGAAACCACTCAGGACGGGTAATAATTTGCGCGACGGTGATCCTGATTACCGCCCGGTTCAGAAAATAGATAACGACGTAGGCCAGCAAAAAGACGGGGGAGGAGCTTACGATATAGGCCAGGCTCAGGGAGAGCCGGGACAGCAAGGTGTGACGCCGGGAAAACGTCAAAAAGACGATCAGGGAAGCCAGGAAAAAGGAGAGAAACAATGCGCCGAAGGTCAGGATGATGGTGTGCCTGAGCGCCGGCAGCAAGAGGTTAATCACCGGCAATCCCCGGCGGATGACGATGGAGTTGCCAAAATCAAGCACGGCGATCCGGCTCAGCCAGCGGAAATACTGGACAAATATCGGGCTGTCCAGCCCCAGTTCATGACGTAAAACGGTGATTTCCGCCGGGGTCGAGTGCAAGGTGTCCACCAGCATGTTCACCGGGTCGCCCGGAGCGGCGTGAATCACCAGAAAAATCACCAGACTGGCCCCGATCAGAACCAGGACGGTAAACAGGATTTTTTTTATTAAATTATAGATTAATTTACTTCCAAACACTTAACAGACCTCTGGTCAAAAGCGGTTATTTGGGTGCGATTTTCTCAAACCAACTATCAATAAAGGTGAAAAAATAGAATGAGTGCAGTTGGATGTCCCGGATGCGGTTATTGCACGCGGCGTATTGGTTCAGACTCCATAAAAAAGTATAGGGTAATTCATCGTGCAGTAATTGATGGAGAATCCAATAGGTCTCTTTGAATTTCTCGGGATCGGTTTCCTTCAAACTGCTGTTAAGCAGGTCGTCAACGTCTTGGTTGCTATAGGAGATAAAATTGTTTTTACCTTCGCCGATTTCTTTCGAGTGGAACAGGGTCAGAATATTAACTGACTTGTCAAAGGTCCAGGTGCCGAGAACAATATCAAATTTCCGCTGGTTGAAAACCTTCTCCCGCCAGATCGGCAGCAACTGGAAATTAATCTCGATCTTAACTCCCAGTTCCTTGAGCTGGGCCTGATAATCAAGACAAACCCTTTTTTCCTCCTGCTGTCTTTCGCTCACGGCCAGCAGGCTGAAGACCAGTTCTTTACCGTCTTTTTCCAGGTAGCCGTCGCCGTTGGTGTCCTTATAGCCCAGCTCGGCCAACAGGGCTTTCGCCTTTTCCGGAGCATAGGGGTAAGGTTCGACATCGATATCGTAGGCCCAACTGGTGCGCGGAAAAGGCCCGCTGATGACATCCCCCTGGTTACCGTAGTGCGCCTGAAGCATCTGCTCCCGGTTGATGCCCAGGGTCAGCGCCAGCCGCATCTTCTTCTCCGCCAGCCGGGGATTTTTCATGTTATAGGCGAAAAAGGAATAGGAAAGCGGATTATAGGGGATTAGCTGTACCGAAGCCATTTTCGCAAGTAACGGGACATCCTTGGGCCGAACCTGGGTGATCATATCTATGCCGTCGTAAATCAGAATTTCTTTCTGAATATTTTTATCAGGTATTATGGAAAGCTGAATCGTGTCCAGGCGGGGGAAATTAGGCTTATGATACTCGCTAAATTTTTCCATGATAATTTTTCCGGTGGAGGTCCAGCGGGAAAATTTAAAGGGGCCGGAGCCGATTGGATTATAGAGGAAAGGATCATTCTTGCCAATATAATCATCCTTGAAAGCGTGTTTGGGCAAAATCTTGAATATTAACCGCTGCAAAGGATTGCGCAGAACTTTTCGGAATTTAAAAACGACCGTTTTGCGATCAAGAGCCTTGACCGACTCAAACACGTCAAATTGGGAACGGGAAGTAGTCAGGGTTTTCGGGTTCATAGTGACGTTATAAGTAAAAACAACGTCATCGGCGATCACCGGCTGGCCGTCGTGCCATTTGGCGTTAGGCTTGATCTTCACGGTATAGGTCAACCCGTCGGGAGATTTTTCGTACGACTCCGCCAGTTCGGGAACCGGCAACAATTCGGTGTTGTACGAAAACAAACCGTCAAACATCAGTTCCAGCGCCCGGACCGAGACCATATCCCGGGAAAGAACCGGGTTCAGAGTCCCCGGACTGTCCGTTTCACTGTAGCGCAACCGGCCGGCGGCCCGGGCGCCAACGGTAATCATCATAAAGAATAATGACAAGCATAGTAAAATAGTTTTTTTGCGGTTCATGTATTTACTCCTCCCCTAATCATTGACGCGGATTAATAAACTGTATACTATCTTGGCGGATTTAACCATTATGTTCTCCTTATCGCTAACGGGGAGCCTCGCCCCGATCCGTAGTTGTCGCGTAAATACTTTTCACAACCTCATAATTTTGTTTCAGTTCCGGGAAAACCTTCAACAGGGCAAAATAAATACCGACCACTTCGTTAAAACGATTCTGCCGGTAATACACCTGAGCCAGGTTCAGCAAAAAACGTGGCTGATTCTGACCGCTTATATTATAACCGAGTTGCTCGTCGGTTGTCTCTGCTAATATTCGTAAGCCTTCCAGGAAATCGCCGCTTTGCCGGATAACGCCGGAAGCGCGGCGCGGATATTGATTTGCGTAATAATGGAAAAATTGGTTGAACAAATCCTTCTTGCCTCCCAGAAGCGCCTGTTTTTCTTCCCGGCTCAAATCGGCGGCGCCCCTCTCTACCGTTTTAGGCACCTGCCAGCGCAACAAATCATCCCCCAACCCCCGGCTGATATCAACGGCCCGGGAAGCCATCTTGACCGCTTCCCTGATCCGCCCCTGGTAACGAGCCTGGGTTTCCGCCTGGTAAAGCAAGACCAAGGGGTTTGAGGGCTGGCTGGTCGCTATTTCCTCCCAGATCTTGTTCGCCTCGTCGGGCTTTTGACGCGCATAAAAGGACGCGCCCAGCATAAAACCGGCGTCCACTAAAAAATCTTTTTCCGTATTGAACGGTGAAAGGATGGCGGAAGCCAGGTCTAGCTCAGGGTCGCTTTGACTGAAATTTCTCAGGGCGGTTTCGCAAGCTTTAAAATCACCCTCGAGGAAATAAAGATTGCCCAGGTAATAATCACGATAAGCGATTATTCTGGCGGACTCCAGAATGGAGTCACAACAGGCCAGGTCCAATCGTGAAAGGAATAACAGATGAAACGGATTATAGAACCTCAGAGCTAACCGGCGGTCGATTCGTTCCGTAAAAACCGGTTTGCCCCAGGGATAATCAGCGGCCATCTCCCGGGCTTAGTCAAGCTGACCGTTTAACATTTTCAGATACATCAGGTTGAACAGGTAATAGTTTTTATCCGCGAGCTTGCTTCCCCGGACAGCCTGCCAGGCATCCAGGGTATGAAGCAGGGCTTTCTTCAAATTCAGCCCCAGGTACCCCTGGACAAAACCCCATTCACTTTTAAAGGTCGGATCCTCGCCAAATTCTTTTCTGGCGACCCGCCAGAGAGCGGCGGCTTTATCCCGGTCGCCATTTAGGTAGTAAGCGGCGCCCAAAAGCACTTTCGTCCGGATTTGAAAGCCGGGCAAGGTCTTTTTTCGCAGGAAATAACTAAAATCAGCGATCGCTTTTTGATAGTCGCCGGCAAACAGCTTGACCCGGCCAAGATAAAAAATCAGATAAGCGCTGGCATTAACCAGCTTGGTGTGTTTCTGGCGGTAGCCCAAAAACTTCAGATGATATTGTAGCGCCGCCCGGTAACTATCCTGGTACAAGCGGGATCTTTGCAACAAAACCCTGACCAAGCCGGTTTTGCCGGCGGAACTGGTGTCGCCACCGAAAGCTTGTATCGCCCCGGTCAGATTGCCGTCAAAGAAATCCTGCCAGCCCGGGTTACAGGCAATCATTTTTTTTAAAGCAGCGCTGGTATCGCTTCGCAGGAAAGCGAAAACCCATCCTCCGGCGAATTCATTTAAAAAAGCGTCATCATAAAATCCTGGCTGAGAGGGAGTTTCTTTTTTTACTTTCGGGGAAGTTGTTTTTTTGCCGCACCCGGTCGAGATAAAAAGCAGACAGATAACACAGCCGAGTAAGAACCCCTTCCTGGCAGGCATTTATCACCTCGACTCAAGGCGCGCGAGAGTGTCTTCTAAATATTTCTTATGAATCCGGGCTTCCTTGAGCTGACTGGCCGGCACAACGCCTTCTTTTTTGCCGGCCCAAAAATAAAAACGCTGCCAGGCGTTTATACCATCGACAAGATGGTACTTGTTTTCTGTTTCGTGAAACAACTGTTCGCTGACCAGCGCTTCGTAATACCACAGTTCGGCCATGGACTCAATGCGCGTTTCGCTGGTAAACTTATCGTTATACAATTGTGCTTTCTTCAGGTTTTGCAAGGCTTGCTCATAATTCTTGGCCCGGTAAGAATAACGTCCCAGAGCCAGGTAAAAATAGGGATTATATTTATTGCGGGGAATTTTAACAACCTCTTGTAGTTCCTCGACCACTTTTTGATATTCTTTCCTGGCAATGTAAATATCGGAGATCTGCAACCGGGCGTCAGTGTATTTGATATTGCCGGGCAAAACCCGGTCAAAATAGGAAATCGCTTCCTCAAAACGACCCAGTTCTTTTAGCTCCATGCCGGAAATATAATAGGTCGCCCGTTCAAAGTTTTCCTTAAAGTCCGAGATCAGCCGTCCATCACGATTGATGTAAAAGGACGTCTTGATAGGGATAAAACCATACTGGGCGAACTTTTGTTTCGGAAAGTTAAGCTCCAGGAGAAAAACCCCTTTACGAACCTCAAAAAGCAAGCCATCGTCGGTGGTGGTGCCGACTTTAACCCGGTCGACATAGACATCGGCGCCGATCGGGTTGGAAACGATCTTCGCCAGATAGGTGCCATTCTCATTGGCTTTCAGAACTTCCAGCTCGACATCCGGACCGCCGACGTCCTGAGCGAAGAGCGAAGTCAACAAGAACGCCGCCAGACAGATTAAAACAGCTTTCCTGATTATGTGAGTAATCTTCCTAATCATGATTAATCCAATTTCACCTCGCCGGCGCCCTGAGTCGGCTCATCTATGGTCGCGGGACTGTCCAGGCCTCTTTTGGTGTCATCAGGGACGGCTGTGCCAATCTTGGTGATATTAATTATCCCCAGATTGTTCCGCAATCCAGGGATAACGGTAATCTTTTTCTCGGCTTTGGTGTATTGCAGTTTTTGGGCGTAAACCTTATAGACACCGGGAGCTATCGGCTCCTCGCCAATCGGCTTGCGCGCTTCATCCAGAATCCGCTTCTTGTCAAATTTAAAATAACCCTTTTCGTCCGTTTTGGTCTCGTCAATTTCCGGGCTGGTATATATTTCCACCCCGATCACCGGCCGCCCATCCTCATCAACCACCAGGCCTTCAATTTTGGTAACCCGGGTTTTGATCCTGATTGTGAGGTCGGAATCCTCTCCAGGTTTGACCCGCGCCGCAACCACTCTGTTGAAATGACGAGCGCTGACGGTATGCAGCAGGTAATCGCCGGGGGGCAGGTTGGCAAAGTTGAAGTTGCCCTGAGCGTCAGTAACCACACTTCCGCCAAGAATATTCACAGTAACTTCCCCGACCGGCTTATTATCGTCGACATTGACCACCCGGCCTTTGACGCCGCCGTTGACCAGGGCAGAGACCGGCAGACCAACCAGGCCGCTCAGAAATAAAATGAACAAGGTTAAAACAAGTCGTAACTTCATGTCCTCTGCTCCGTCTATCTTGCTCCCGACCAGTCAGGGTAACGATCGGAAGCGGGATTATCGCTGATATTGCGAAGCTGACCGGTTTCCAGGTCAGCGACATATATTTCCCAGTTACCGTCGCGATTCGTGGCAAACGCCAGCTGACTGTTATCCGGCGACCAGGTCGGATAATGGTCAAAAGCGGGGTCGCTGGTCAGTTGGATAATTCTTTTGGTTCTGAGATTATAAATAAAAATTTCCCGATTACCTTGTTTGTTAGCCGAATACGCGAGAGACAAACCGTCTGTCGACCAACTGGGCTCAAAAGCTCCTTTGGTGGTCAACTGGGTTGTTTCCCCGCTTTCCGTATCCAGCAGAAACAACTCCAGAGAGCCGCTAACCGCTTTGCCAATAAACGCCAGCCGGCTACCGTCGGGAGACCAGACCGGGGAGACCCCGGACCTGGGCAACTCCACATCATATAAACGCCGCCAGTCTTTCCCCGACAAGGGAATAGAATAGATCGAGGTTTGCTGCTGATCCCGGTCGCTGATCAAGACAATTTCCCGGTCATTGTCAGACCAGCTTGGTTCGCTTTCCTGGCTGGGAGCGGCTGTCAGATTTATTAACTGGTCCTGCACCAAGTCATAGATAAAAACATCCTCATCGCCATCGAAATCAGAGGAAAAAGCTATTTTCTGACCATTACGCGACCAACGGGGATAAAAGGCATTGGTGTTGGCGCTTTGGCTTTCACTCAAGAGAGGGCGAAGATAGCGTCCCTGACCATCCATCAGGTAAACGTTGTTAAGGCCGGTCCGATCCGAGACAAAGCTGAGCTGGCTACCGTCGCCGGACCAGTTGGGCGAGCTTTCAGCGCTCGGAGCGTCGCTCAGGGAACTGATCTTGCGGGTAGCCAGATCGTAAATGTAGATATTTTTGTCATGATCTATTTCACCGGTAAAGACAATAAACTTACCGTTGGGGGAAAACAGCGGTTCTCTGGCACCACCCCGGAAAGGGATCAGCTTGCGCGTTTTTTTATCCAGCAGGTTAATCTGATGGATAACCGGCAAATCTTTTTCATAGGTTTGAAAGATTACCGTTTGACCATCAGGACTGAAGGCGGGAGTGTGATCCCATTCGTCGTTATCAGTCAGCTTGACGATGTTT
>JAJRWM010000194.1 GCA_024276815.1 bacterium | reverse complement strand
CCGTCTCAGCGGGCTGGGGCGCCAGCGGTAGAGGATTTCGATGATTTCGTCGGGAATATCAATCCAGCGTTCCTGGCTGACTTCCTGCTCAATCAGGTTCATGGGAAAAACCGGAGCCAGCATCTCCGGGGTAATGGGATTGCCATCCGGCCCGACCGGCGGCAGCGGCGCTGAAGGTAAGTCAGCCGCCAGGTTATACCATTGCCGGGGGATATCCCGCTCGCTCAAGAAAATCTTTTTCGACTCCATCAAATTTCTCCTTTTAGTTGTTGTTTTTCACCTTGAATCGCTGGCCAGATTTTTCCCCGAACATCTCCGCGGTCGGGGAAATTCCCGGTTGCCAATCGCCTGATTGTAATATATAATTCCCATCTCTAATACATTATATGATATCTGTTATTTTTTTATCCTTCAAGTTATTAATCAATCAGGATAATTGAATTAAGCGTAAGAAATCCGGGAAATACATTAAAATGGAATTAATCGAAAAGTTAAACAGCAAACAGGCGCGGCTGGGTGTGATCGGTATGGGTTATGTCGGTCTGCCCCTGATGGTGGAATTCGCCAAGGTCGGCTTTAAGGTGACCGGGATTGACCTCGACGAGAAAAAAGTCGCGCTGATTAACGCCGGCGAGTCCTATGTGCTCGATGTGCCGACGCCCGAACTCAAAAAACTGGTTGAGGCCGGGTTGATTAACGCGACTGCCGACTATGAAGTGGTCCGGGAACTGGATACGGTAAATATCTGCGTTCCCACACCGCTCCGAAAAACCCGTGACCCGGATGTCTCCTTTATCGTTGATTCGGTCGCTGAAATCGCCGAATATCTTAAACCCGGGCAGCTCATTATCCTTGAGAGCACCACTTATCCGGGAACCACGGTTGAGTTGATCCTGCCCCTGCTGGAAGAAACCGGTTTGAAGGTTGGCGAGGATTTTTACCTGGCCTTTTCTCCGGAACGGGTTGACCCGGGCAACGAAGTGTATAACACCAAAAACATGCCCAAGGTGGTCGGCGGGGTCACCGCCTCATGCGGCAAAGCCGCCGAGGCGTTATATTCGCAGAGTATTGAATCTATCGTCACCGTCTCCTCGACTCAGGTCGCCGAGATGGTCAAATTACTGGAGAACACTTTCCGCAGCGTCAACATCGCTCTGGTCAACGAACTGGCTTTGATGTGCGACAAGATGAAAATAAACGTTTGGGAAGTAATTGACGCGGCGGCGACCAAGCCTTTTGGTTTCATGCCCTTTTATCCGGGGCCGGGGCTGGGCGGACACTGTATTCCCATCGATCCCTTTTATTTGTCCTGGAAAGCCAGACTGGCTGGTTTTGAGGCCCGTTTTATTGAACTGGCCGGCCAGGTCAACAGCTCAATGCCTCACCATGTGGTGAACAAAATCAACGACGGGTTGAACAACTTCAGCAAGTGTATCCGGGGAGCGAAAATCCTCATCCTGGGCGTCGCCTATAAAAATGACATTGACGATCTGAGAGAGTCTCCGGCGCTGGACGTTATCGAGCATTTGAACGCCAAGGGCGCGCAAATTCGCTATTCCGACCCCTATATCAGGAGTTTTAACCTGCTG
Organism: bacterium; assembly: GCA_024276815.1. GTDB lineage: Bacteria > JACRDZ01 > JAJRWM01 > JAJRWM01 > JAJRWM01 > JAJRWM01. Next base: position 1,733 of record JAJRWM010000194.1, on the reverse strand, counting down.
GATAATGAGTACCGGTCTGTTGACTTGAACCCTGATACGCTGGAACAAGTTGACTGCGCGGTAATAATCACCGCTCATAAGTCTTTTGATTACGAGCTGATTTATCGGCACAGCTCCTTAATCGTTGACACCCGTAACGCTCTGGGCGGCAAAAAAGACAGCAAAATAATCAGTCTTTAATTCAGGAGAAAAAGTGGCGAGTTTTTTGGTTACCGGCGGCGCCGGTTTTGTCGGCTCTAATATTTGTCATCAACTGGCGGCGCTGGGTCATGAAGTCAGGGTTCTTGATAATCTCAGCACCGGGAAACGGGAAAACATCGCGGAGATTGAACAAGATATTGAGTTTATCGAAGGCGATATCCGGGATCTTGAAACAGTCAAGCAAGCCGTTGAAGGCATTGATTACGTGCTCCACCAGGCGGCTTTGCCGTCGGTGCCCCGCTCAATCAGCGATCCGCTCGGTTCCAACGCCAACAATATTGACGGCACCCTGAACGTTCTGGTCGCCGCTCGTGACGCCGGCGTCAAACGCCTGGTCTATGCCGCCTCGTCCTCGGCTTACGGCAACAACCCCACGCTACCCAAGGTTGAGACCCTGCCTCCGGGGCCGCTTTCCCCGTACGCCGTTAACAAGTATACCGGCGAACTGTACTGCCGGGTATTCACCTCAATTTACCAGCTTGAAACCATCAGCCTGAGGTATTTCAATGTCTTCGGGCCTCGGCAAAATCCGGCTTCCCAGTACGCCGCCGTGATACCCAAATTCATCACATTAATCAAAGACAAAAAGCCGCCGACTATTTATGGCGATGGTGAACAGTCAAGAGACTTCACCTTTATCGACAATGTCGTTGCAGCTAACATTAAAGCGGCCTGCGCGCCCCCGGAAGCCTGCGGGCAGGTGTTCAACATCGCCTGCGGCCAACGTTACACCTTGAATGAACTGGTCGCTAAATTGAACCTGCTTATGGAGAGTGAACTCAAGCCCCTTTACCTCGAACCTCGTCCGGGCGACGTCAAACACTCTCTGGCGGACATTGCGGCGGCTAAAAAATTCCTGGGCTACGAAGTCAAGGCCGACCTTGAGACCGGCCTTGAAAAAACGATTGCCTGGTTCTCAGAGAACAGCTCAAAGCCGGTATAAGTTGCTTCGTGCGGGGGTGCGGTCCGGGCGCCAAAGCCTTAGGTTCCCCCGCGGCGAAAACATCTCGTCCGCTCGGCGATAAGCTTTATAGCGTTATCCTCACTTCACGACGTCATACCAACTTCAATTTGTCAGCTTGCGCTTATTAATCATAATATTACATGTTTGGAACCGCTTTGCCGATAAGTGAAGTCATGGAGGGGAGATGTCCGGGCGTTGGTAGCCCTCTTCACGATCAACGGCTCAGGGCAGTAACCGGGATAAAGTTTTTCTGTCGAGGCGTTTTTGGTTTAAAATCAGCCCAAATTGGGAAAAATACTACTTGAATTAGGAAAGATAATGCTATCTTATAATTCCGGCTGGTAGTATAATAATTTTTTACCGGTAGGAGGGATTGTTTTATATAGCAAGTAGTTCACTACTAAGAACATCAAACCTCACTGGCGGTTGGCACGGATATTGCAAATCCACTAATCGGGAAGGAATTTGGAAAAGGGGGAGTGGGGTTGATTTAGGAGGAAGCTATTTTGAGAAGTTTTTTCTTTAATACCCGCGAAGCTGTAAAATTATCAGGCCTGTCGCTGTTGCT
>JAJRWM010000193.1 GCA_024276815.1 bacterium | reverse complement strand
CCCCCGCATACGCCCACGTAATAAGCATATCGCGGTATTAATTTGGTATAATTATGGTATATTGGTAAACATGTTATGAATTGTTATTCTTAAGCTCATCAAGAATGTCAAGCTTACCCTCAAGAGCTTTGGCGACTATTGGAAATTTGTTAATATCAGTGTGAGGCAAGAATAACGCCGATAGATATTCGTGCATAAAGTCAGGAGAAGCGCTCAACTCCAGGTAGGTTATCTGATGCGAGATAACCTGCGCTTTGTCCTGCATGTTTTTGGAAAGCAGCGTTAAATAAGCGCCGGTTATTGATGTGTTGCCCAGGTATTTGAATTTATTGACCGGTATCTCCGGGAAAAGACCAAGAATGATCCCCTTCTCAATATCTAGATAATTACCGAAGCCGCCGGCAATCAGGAACTGGTCCACATCACCGAAGGATAAACCGGTCGTTTTTAATAAATATGAGAAACCAGCGTAAATAGCCCCCTTGGTGCGAATGATATTGTCGATATCAGGCTCGGTTATGACAACATCAGAACCAATGCCGGACTCTTTGTTCCAGACGATAACATATTCCCAGCCGTCTTCACCTTCCCGGACCCTGGCGGTTGCTAGCTCCCGGTTGATCTTTCCCTTGCGATTAATTATTCCGCTTAAAAACAACTCCGAAACGATTTCAATAATACCGGAACCGCAAATACCAATCGCTTTCTTGTTCCCAATCGTTTTGATTACCGGCTCGAAATTCTTGGGATCAATATAAGCACCCTCGATAGCGCCTTCGATAGCTCTCACGCCGTTTTTAATGCCTCCACCCTCAAAAGCCGGACCAGCCGAACAGGAGGCGGCAACCATCCATTCCTTGCTACCCAGCACAATTTCACCGTTGGTCCCGATATCAATAAACATAATCAGGTCGTCCGAGTTATGAATCTCGGCGGCTAAGACGCCGGCCGTTATATCGCCGCCGATGTAACTGGAAACACAGGGCATACAATAAACATTGGCGTTAGGTTTAATCCGTAACCCCAGTTCTCCGGCCCGGAAAAAAGGAAAGACGGTAGCTGTGGGAATATACGGTTCCTCCCTGATGTGAGCGGGATCAATGCCCAGAAAGAGATGACTCATGGTCGTATTGCCGGCGGCCACGACACCCTCAATCCAGCGAATTTTTATCCCGGCGTCCTTAACCACCCGGGTTATCAAATTGTTTATTGTTTTCAGGACAAGATGGTTTAACTTTTCCAGGCCGTTGCCCTCAGTTGAAAAACAATGCGGGAAATAATATCCTCACCACAGCTCATTTGAGCATTGTAATCAGAAGCGACCGTGACAATTTCCCCTTCGATGAGATCAATCAGGTAAACGGCGATCGTGGTCGTGCCGATATCAATAGCCAATCCATAATGCCGGCCAGTCTCTTTTCCCGCGCTGATATCAATTATTTCCTGCCGGCCAAAGATATCCATCAAGGTAACGGTTACTTCCCAATCTTTTTCCCGGACAATCCGGCCAAGTTTACGCAGGATATAGGCGTTGGTACAAAGATTACAGGTTTCAATTCCGGCTTGCTTCAGGGAAGTCACCAGACGGTCAAAATCACTGCGGTTATCGCTTAAGGAGGGAGGGGGCAGTTTTATTACCTGTTTACAGGTGCGGGGTTTTAACTCCCAGTGACCAACTTCTATTTGCGGCCGCCAAACATTTTTGGTTTCCAGCATCTGGCCTTTGCCCATCATGGACTCAGCCGGTATGCGTACTTTCAAATCACTCTCGATCAAAGTCAGGCAGGCCAACACATACCCTTCGGCGCGCTCTTTCTTACTCAGGAAAGGAGTCTCCGAGGTATTAAAACTACCCTCTTCGATAATAACCCGGCATTTGCCGCAGGTACCTTTGCCGCCGCAGGAAGCGTTGATATGTTCATCAATTAAATTGGCGGCCTTTAAGAGAACAGTTCCCCTGGGCACCATAACTTGTTTGTTCGAGGGAATAAACGTTACCTGACAACGCTGAACGGGATTTACCATATCAATCACTTAGAGGAAGCTTATAATTACAGTCTTTGTTCAGACAGATTAAATTTTTACCCTCTGCCTTGGTGGTCTTTTCCACCAGATAATTATTACCACATTCAGGACAATCCCGGTTTACCGGTTTATCCCAGCTGCGGAAGTCACATTTGGGGTAATTGCTGCAACCGTAATAAGTACGCCCCTTTTTGCTCCGCATTGAACCGATATCGCCGCCGCCACCGTCGTTAGGGCAGGTTGTGCCGGTGGGCATTGGTTTACTATTCTTGCATTTGGGATAATTTTCGCAGGCGAGAAACTTGCCGTAGCGACTGGATTTAACAATCATCTGGCCGCCGCATTTTTCACACTTGATATCAACCGGCGGCGTTTCTTTTTCGCTTTCAGGCAGAGTTTCTTCCAACGACTTGGTATTTTTACACTTGGGGAAATTGGGACAGGCGATAAATTTGCCGTTTCGACCCCAGCGGGTTACCATAACAGCGCCGCATTTTTCGCAAACTATGTCAGTTTTCTCTTCCAGGTCTTTTTTAAGATTAGTCATGTTTTCCCGGGCCTCTTTGAGCGCCTTGTCAAAAGGAGTATAGAACTGTCTGAGAAGATCCAGGCTTTCCTTTTTCCCGACCTCGACCTCGTCCAGCTTCTCTTCCATTTCAGCGGTGAATTTAATATTCAGAATATCAGGAAAATTCTCAGTTAAAAGTTGAGAAACCTTCAGACCAATTTCAGTGGGGAAAAAGGTTCGTTTCTCTTTTTTCACATAATCACGGTTCTCGATGATATCCAGGATCGCGGCGTAAGTGCTCGGCCGGCCGATACCGTTTTCTTCCAGTTCCTTGACCAGAGTCGCGTCGGTAAAACGCGGCGGCGGCTTGGTAAAATGCTGTGAGGGCAGAATTTCTTTCAATGTCAGCTCTTCTTTGACCTCGATTTTAGGTAATAACCCCTCTTCTTTATCATCATTTTCACGGTAAACCCTCAAGTAACCATCAAAGAGAATGACCTGACCGGTTATCCGGTAGAGATAAATCCCGTTCTTAATATTTACAGTTGTCATCTCGACCTGGGCGTTTTTCATTTGTGAGGCGATAAAACAGTTCCAGATCAACTTATACAGCTTATATTGATCAGCGGACAGGTGCCTCTTAAGCTTTTCAGGATTACGTTGCAGCGAGGTCGGGCGGATCGCTTCATGAGCGTCCTGGGCGCCCTTTTTATTCTTGAATATTTTAGGCTTAGCGGGCAAGTAGTCCCTGCCATACTCTTTTTCGATGTAAGCCAGACATTCGTGAACAGCTTCCCCGGCGATCCGTATTGAATCAGTCCGCATATAGGTTATCAGACCAACAGTAGTTTCGCCGATATCAAGCCCCTCATACAACTGCTGAGCGATCATCATCGTTCTTTTGGGCGAAAACCCCAGCTTTTGAGTCGCCCTTTGCTGGAGTTTACTGGTGGTAAAAGGTACCGGCGATTTCCTCTGTTTTTTCTTCTTGACAACATCTTCAACAATAAAATTACCGGCCTTTGACTCGTCCACAACTTTTTTCGCTTCAGCTTCGTTTCTGATCTCAGCTTTTTTATTGTTTATTTTTACCAGTTTCGCCTCTAAGTCCTGCTGCTCATGATTAACAAGACTGGCCGTAATATTCCAGTATTCCTCAGGCACAAACGCCAAAATTTCCTTTTCCCGTTCACAAATGATCCGTAAAGCGACCGACTGAACCCTCCCGGCGCTCAAACCGGCGCGCACCTTGCTCCACAAAAGGGGACTTATCATATAGCCAACCAACCGATCCAGTATGCGGCGGGCCTGCTGGGCTTGCACCCTCGGCTCACAGATATCCGATGGTTTCAGGATCGCCTCCTGGATGGCGTTTTTGGTTATCTCGTTAAATAAAACCCGCGCTACCGGCGCTTTCTTGCCAATCACACTTTTCAAATGCCAGCAAATCGCCTCGCCTTCACGATCATGGTCAGCGGCCAATAAAACTTCCTTGGCCAACTCAGCCTTTTTTTTGATCTCGCTAACGATACGCTTTTTACCCTTGATAATCTCATACGCCGGTTTAAAATCGTCATTAACATCAACCCCGATACGTTTTACCGGCAAATCCCTGATATGCCCGTTACAGGCAATTACCTGATAATTGGCTCCCAAAAATTTATTAATAGTTTTAGCCTTGGCCGGAGACTCAACAATCACCAATGATTTGCTCACTTTACATCCTTCCGTCATTCCACCATGTTTCAGCGCAAACAGAATTTTTCGCCGAAGATGAATTTAAGATTAGTTGCTGGTATTATAACTGTATAATCAGAATATGTTTATTTTTTTTCCTCAACAACACTCTCGTGTTCCAGCGCGAAAACTTTGCCGGGGAACTGCTTAACCAGCCCTTTGAGTTCCATCATCGACAACAAGCCCAGGATTTTATCAGGCGGTTCCCGTTTAAGGCAGATTATTTCATCAATCGTTTTCGGCTGCCCCGCCAGGATTTCACATAAGGACTTTTCCGCGTCATTTTCCGGTTGAGGGTATTGTGATGATTCCACTTTTAATGACAGGCCAAGCTGTTTCAGCTTCGGCTCAAGCTCGTCGATAATATCCTGGCAACAATTCACTAATTTGGCGCCGGCCTTGATTAATTCGTTGGCGCCTCTGGAATACCTGGAATTAATATTGCCCGGCACCGCGAAAACTTCCCGGTTTTGCTCAAGTGCGATATTGGCGGTTAATAAAGCTCCGCTTCTTTCAGCGGCCTCAACCACACAAGCGCCCAAACTCAAACCACTGATGATGCGGTTGCGGCGAGGAAAGTTGAAGGGCAACGGTTCAGCCTGCATAGGAAACTCGCTGATTAGAGCGCCATTTTCCACAATTCTCCGCCCCAGGCGGTAATTACCAGCCGGGTAATTGCGATTCAAGCCACAACCTAACGAAGCCAAGGTTCGCCCATAGCTTGCCAGCGCTCCCCTGTGAGCGGCCGAATCGATTCCCACAGCGAAACCGCTGATAACCGTAATCCCCCTCTCCGCCAACTGCGACGAGATTTTTTCCGCCACCATAACGCCATAGGGAGTCGCCCTTCTTGAACCGACAACGGCGACACTGGCCCGATCAACCGGATGGATATCTCCCTCGACATACAGAACGGGGGGAGGATCGCTAATATCTCTTAAGGGTTCAGGATAATCATCATCAGGCAGGATGAAAATATTTATTTGTTTTTCTTTTATGAACCTTAATTCCGCGTCAATATCATAATAGTCAGAAAATTTTTTGATCTTTTCAATGACGTTTTCTTTATCTAAAACATCCCTCAAAGCACGGGCGGAAGCCTCAAAAACTCCGCAAGCGCTACCAAAGTTCCTGACCAATAAACCGAAATCAGCCGGCAACAATCCGGACACCATGTTCAGTTTAAGCCAGGAAGTGCGCTCCCCATCCAAGATTATTTTCCCTTGTTCCAGAGCGCCTTGTTTAATATTTTCGCCGCGTTGGTTTTTGATTCCTGCTTAGCTAACGCCAACTCCTCAACCAGAAAGCGGTGCACCAGATTATACATTTCTTTTTCTTTTTTATTCAGGCCAACTTCTTTTTCCACCCAGTACAAATCACGGACGACCACGGCTAACTCATTGAATTTACCGTTCCTGATCTTCTCTTCGTTAAGTTTAAACCGCTCGTTCCAATCCATATCAGCGCTTTCATCCGCTTTCTGGATTACGCTCAAAACTTTATCAATCTCCTTCGATTTGGTTAACTTACGCAGACCGGCTTCTTTATAGTTTCTGACCGGAACCATCACCTTGGTTCCCTTGGTAAACATCACATAAAACTCTTGTGGCTCACCACTGATTTCAATCACTTCAACATCTTCAATGGGTATCACTCCATATAAGGAGTGGAACACTTTCTCCCCTTTTTTAAACATCAGCCAAGCCTCTTTTCTCACTGTAATTTGAAAAATACTAGGTTAAATACTGGTTCACTTTCTCTATTAATTTACGGGGACTAAAAGGCTTGGTTACGAAATCGACGGCGCCAAAATCCATACCCTGGTGCCGATCTTCTTCCTCGCCCCTGGCTGTCAGAAAGATCACGGGTATGGAACTGGTCGCCACATCCGCCTTCAAAAGCCGGCAGACCTCAAATCCATCCATCTCCGGCATCATAATATCCAGGATTATCAAATCAGGACTTTCAACCCTCGCCCGCTCCAACGCTTCCAAACCATCTGCCGCGGTAATCACCTCAAAACCGGCCTTCTCCAGGTTCATCGCGGCTAAACGCAAAATAAGGCGGCTGTCATCCGCGACCAAAACCCTTTTTGCCATACATTTAAGCCCCTCTGTTTAGATATTTTACCAGATGGAGTTCAGTGCCGGCTTCAGGCCCTATTGTATCATAGTTCACTTCATCCATCAGACTTTTTATCAGATAGACGCCTAAACCACTCTCTTTCAACTGGTCTAATGGCCGCGATTTAAAGCTGTCGGGAAGGATTTTTTCTCCAAAGTCCTTAATAATTATCTCCAACCTGTCAAATCGGATAAGGAACTTTACGATAATATCCTTATCAAGCTGTTTTTTATAGGTATGTTTTATTACGTTGGCGTGAGCTTCATTCACGGCAAGTTGAATATTGTTGATCGTCTCCGCGTTAAAACCCATCTTGGAAGCGATCTCGGCGACCACAGAACGTAACAGGCCAACCAGAATCGGGTCGCTCTTTAAATTAATTGTAACTTCACTTTCCCGCTTAAACACTAACGCCCTTTCGTTGAAATGAACCTGACCGCGACACACGCCAAATTAATAAATTGCGGAAATGAGTAAAGGAAGGTTATTGATCATAACAGGATAACCATTTGCCGTGTAAAATACGCTTGATTGATCTTTAACTTTTAAGACTAACTGATGGCCTTTTTGACAGCGGCGACAACCCGATCAGGCTGGAAAGGTTTTACGATAAAATCCTTGGCCCCCGCCTGGATAGCCTCGATTACCATACCCTGCTGTCCCATCGCGCTGCACATAACAATCCTGGCTTTGCTGTCAAGTTTTATTATTTCTTTGACAGCGCTGAGACCATCCATTTCCGGCATAGTGATATCCATGGTAATCAAATCAGGCTGTAACTCTTTGAACTGCTCCACGGCCTTAAGACCGTTTTCAGCTTCGCCAACGACCTCAAAACCATTTTTAACCAAGACATCTTTAAGCATTAACCTCATAAAAGCAGCGTCATCAACTATTAAAACTGATGGCATAGACTACCTCCTCTTGATTCCTCACTCCAAGGCTGTTATATCAATAATCAAAGCGACTCTTCCATCTCCCAGGATAGTCGCGCCGGCTATACCTGGTATATTATTTAATAAAGCGCCCAGGGACTTGATAACTATTTCCTGTTGACCAATCAAAGAGTCAACGACCAGCCCCATCCTCTTGTTACCCTGATGTATAACCACAACAGACATACTGGGCTCGCCGTCAACCTTTTCTTCCCCGGCGCCACCTTGGTCCATTATACCATATATTTCCCGCAACCTGACCAGCGGTAAAACATCGCCCCGTAATAAAATTACCTCCCGGTCCTTAACCAGGGTAATATCATCCGGGACAACAGTCACCGTTTCATCAATCACACCCAAAGGAACCGCGTAAATTTCTTCACCCAAACTAATCATCAAGGCTTCAATAATAGCCAGGGTTAAAGGCAGTTTGATAATTATCGAACTGCCAACGCCCAATTCCGAATTCAACTCAACAGTGCCCCGCAGGGACATGATCTTTGAGCGGACAACATCCATCCCGACACCGCGGCCCGAAATGTCGCTGATCTCTTTCGCGGTACTCAGACCAGGCAAAAACAGGAGATTAATTTTTTCCGACTCACTCATCCGGGCGACATCGGAAGCGGCGGCCAACCCCTTTTCAACAGCCTTGTTGGCAATAACATCACCGTCAATCCCGGCGCCGTCATCAACCACCTTGATTACGATACGGTCACCTTCATGGGAAGCGCTCAGACTGATAACCCCGGTTTCCGGTTTATTCAATTTTTTTCTTGTCTCAGGCAACTCAATACCATGATCGATACTGTTTCTGAGAATATGCACCAAAGGATCGCCGATTTCATCAACCACAGTCCGGTCAATCTCGGTCTCCTCACCGCTGATTTACAGATTGATTTTCTTTTTAACCGTTTTGGTGAGGTCTCTTACCATACGGGGAAACCGGTTAAAGACCTGCTCAATCGGCACCATGCGAACTTTCATGACCAGGTCCTGCAAATCGGAAACCACACGGCCAACCTGGGCCAAAGTTGAACTTAGTTCCTTCTGCATATGGTCTTCGGCAACCTGCACCAACTGCGTACGGCTGATCACCAGTTCTCCAACCAGGTTCATTAACGCGTCCAGCCTCTTGATATCAACCCGCACAGTATGAACGATTTGCGTTTTCTCTTCTTTTACCTCTTTTTTCTTCACCACTTTTTCGCCAGCCGCGTCAAGAGCCTTGCCGGTTACCGGAATCTTGTCAGGCGGCGGGGCCGCGGACTTGGGTTCGCCTGCCGCCTCAGGTTGGGCGGCGGGCGCGTCCGTTTCAAGATCGCTGGAGGAAAGAGATATAATATCAACATGGTTGATCTCGGATATATTCTCAACTGATTTCTGGATTTCTTCCACTTTCTCGCTGGTGGCAAAAAACAAGGAAAAATCCAATTCAAATTTCTCGTCTTCGATCTCTTCGCGTGAAGGAATGGATTTTATGATCTTCCCGGCTTCTTCCAGGTTGCGAAAAACCATATAGGCGCGAGCCGCCTTCAGCAGACAGCCATCATCAAGCGTTACCTTTATAAAACAAAGGATATAGCCATCCTGAAGAGCTTTTCTGGCGTTTTCCTTTTCCTCGCCGTCTAACAACTCCCCGGGATTCCCCCCCTCGGCTTCCTTCTTTACTTCCGGCGGAGCGGCTGGCGCTCCCTCACCGGAGGTAAAGGAATTAATTGAAGCCACCAACTGGCTAATCTCAACGTCCTTGCTCTCCCCGGTAACCGCTTCCTCAACCAGGATTTCCAAGGCGTCAAAACAGGAGAACAGAGTGTCGATAATCCCCTGTTCCACCTGTAACTGTTCGCTACGCAAAGCGTCCATCAGGTTTTCCATGTTATGCGATAATTCAGTAATCTTCTGAAAGTTCATGGTCGCGGCCATACCCTTCAGGGTATGAGCGTTACGGAATATTTCATTCAGGACAGCAATATCATTTGGATTCTTCTCCAGAGCGAGCAGATTCTGATTCATCATCTGAAGATGTTCTTCTGATTCTTCCTTAAATAACGAAAGGTAAGCTTCGTTAGCCATTCGCTCCCTCTTTATCTCCTAAAATGACCTTTTCTATATCCAAAAGAATAATAACTTTTTTGCCCATTTTCGCGATCCCTTTGATGTAGGTAGTTTCCGCGCCTGATTGAACTTCAGGCGAAGAGTCGATATCCGATTTGGGCACTTTGGCAACTTCCGAGACCTCGTCAACAATTATCCCGGCGACCAGTTCCCCGGCGCGAAAAACAATAATACGCGATAGTTCATCCTGGCGAACTTCCGCACTTAAATTCAACCGCTTGGTCATGGAAATAATCGGGATTATTTGCCCCCGCAAATTAATAACGCCTATGATATGCTGCGGGGCTGTGGGCACTCTGGTAATTGAGGTCAGCCAGACAATCTCCTGGACTTTTATTATTTCGCTGGCATAAAACTCTTCGTTAACCTTGAAGGTAACCAACTGAACCGTTTCAACAGCCTGTTCCTGGACGCTCTCCATTTAGCAAAAATCTCCCATGGCGATGTTTTCATCATCATATATCTTAAAAAAGCGACTTAACTGAGTAATTTTAAAAAGATTCTGAATCTCCGGACGATTTATGCCCATCAGCGCCATTTTCCCCTGGCTCTTTTTCATGGCGTCATGAATTGCGACCATCAGCCCCAACCCTGTGCTGTCGACATAGGAAACACCGTGAAGGTTAATTAACAAATTTTTTTTGCCCTCAGCAGTTAACCCTTTAATTTCCTCCATCAGTTTCATGCTGTTGGCCGCGGTGATTTCACCCTCTAAATCAACAACCAGATAATTTTCTTTTTCCCGATATTTTAGGTTCATAAGCCCCCCATTTCTCGTTAAGGAATCAAAAATTAATTGATAATTTATAATATAGGTGAAATCATTCGCATGTCAATCAATTATTGTGACCATATATCTTGCGCACAACCGTAGCGGGATGCGGATTTCTGGTAATTGGCCTGCCCATGACTAAATAGTCGCTTCCACACTCAACCGCCTCAGACGGCGTTAATGTCCTCTTCTGATCATCGACATTTGCCGAAGCAAGCCTTATACCCGGAGTTACAACTAAAAAATCCTGCCCGACGCCTTCTTTGATCAGCTTAACCTCACGGGGCGAGGCGACAACGCCGTCCAGCCCGGCGTCTTTCGCCTCAAGCGCTAACCTCAACACCATCTCCTCCACGGGCCGCTCGACTCCCCAAATTTGCTTCATATTCAGTTCGTCCATACTGGTCAAAACGGTTACCGCGATTATCTTGGGACGAGCGATATTTTTCGCGGCGCAGGCCTCCCGCACCACATCAACAGTCGCTTCCATCATTTCCCGGCCGCCCAGCGCGTGAACATTAAACATAAAAACTCCCATTTCAGCAACCACCCGGCTTACAGCCGCGACGGTATTGGGAATATCAAAAAATTTTAAATCCAGGAATATCCGCTTCTCTTTGTGGTGTAAATATTCGATAATCTCCCGCCCCGCCACAGTAAAAAGCTCGCTGCCAACCTTGAAGTAGTCAACCAGCGGACTCAGTCGCTCGACCAAATCACGCGCCCGGGCCAGATCATGGACATCCAGCGCGACTATTAAATGTTCTCTCATTTTAATAACTATGCTCCGCTTTCGGGAACTCTCCTTCCCTGACTTCCCTGACGTAGGACGAGACCGCGTCCCGCATAACCCCGGACAGGTCAGCGTAGCGCTTCGCGAATTTGGGCCGGAAACGGTCAAACAAACCCAACAGATCATGGGTTACCAACACCTGGCCGTCACAATGCGGTCCGGCTCCGATACCGATAGTCGGTATTTTCAGTTTAGATGTAATTTCACGGGCCAAGGTAGCGGGGATTTTTTCTAAAACAAGGGCAAAAACGCCAATTTCCTCCAACAGTTGCGCGTCCCTGATCATTTTTTCAGCTTCCCTGCCATCCTTTCCCTTCATACCGTAACCGCTGTCGAGATATACAGCCTGAGGGGTAACGCCCAAATGACCCATTACCGGAATATCAGCCGTGATCAAGGCTCTGACCACCGGCGTAATTTCCTCGCCGCCCTCAAGCTTTACCGCGTGCGCGCCGCCTTCCTGGAGAAAACGGCCGGCGTTAGCGACCGCTTCGGGAACAGATACGGTATACGACAGAAAAGGCATATCGCCTACCAGCAGAGAACGCTGTATCCCCCGCCGGGCCGCCTTGGTATGGTGAATCATGTCGTCCATAGTAACCGCCAGGGTGTTTTCATAGCCCAAAACCACCATGCCCAGGGAATCGCCCACCAGAATAATATCAACGCCCGCCTGATCCAGGATGCCGGCTGTCGGATAATCATAGGCGGTCAGCATGGTCGTCTTCTCACCGTCAGCTTTTTTATCGATTAATTTCCTGATGGTTATTTTTTCCATTCAGCGTCTTCCTCATATCTTTTCAGTAGTTCCGTACTGGACATTTTGAAAACAGGGTGCCTGAAATCAGGAGCGAGTTAGACCAGAGAATCCAGCACAAAACGCCGCCGACTAATCTCCTGATGCGGTATGATTAATTCCTCTTCGTTGATAATATCCCCGCCATAGTATAACAGATCAAGGTCTATTTCACGAGGTCCCCAGCGTTCCCTTCGTTTCCGGCCAACTTCCTTTTCGACAGCCTTTAATAATTTCAACAACTCCCCGGGCCCAAGCTGGCAAGTTATCTCAGCCGCACCGTTAATAAACAGAGGCTGGTCTGTCACTCCAACGGGCCTGGTCTCTTTGAGAGTGGAAACCCGCCTGATAGTTACTTTTCCTGACGCGCTTAACAACTCCAAAGCTCTTTTGATGTTGGCCTCTCGATCACCAACGTTAGCGCCGAGACCAATAAATACGCGTTCGCTCATTTTCATCCTGACGTTTTCTCTTCCCGGACAACCTGAAACGTTTAAACATGATGTTGTCGCAGTTAGGACGCAAGAACGTTAAAACGCGCCAGCCTGTTTCTCCGTCATGACCGGCAATTTTATGTTAACAATAGTTCCATGCGGTTTGTTGTCCTCAGCCCAGATCGCACCCTGGTGCCTTTTCATGATCTCTTTCGCTATCGCCAGCCCCAAGCCGCTGCCATGGCCGATTTTCTTGCTGTTTTCGCCTTGGTAAAACTTGTCGAATATTTTCTTTTTATCGGAGTCTTTAATGCCCGGCCCCTGATCTTTTACCTGAACAGAATAAATGTTTTTCCCAAGCGAAAGCGAGATCAGGACTTTCTGATTATCCGGCGAGAATTTCAGGGCATTGTCAATCAGGATATTGATCACTTGCTTTATTTTTTCTTCATCGCCAAAATATTTATACGCATTCCGACCAGGACATTCAAACTCAACATTATGACCCAAGGCAACAAAATCCCGGACAATATTGACGATTAACTCCTTTAAATTGAAAGTAGACTTTTTTAAGGCTATCAGGCCGCGTTCCATGATTGAAATATCCAGCAACTCCTCTATTAAAACATTTAAGTCCACTACCTTGCGCGCCATAATATTCAGTTTTTCCTGCTGAACGGCATTAAGTTCGCCATAACGCTCGTCCTCAAACAGGGAAAGATATCCTTTGAGCACTGTCAGAGGTATCCTTAATTCATGGGAAACCATGGAGACAAATTCCGTTTTCGCTTCATTTAAATCCTGCAAACGCTTGTTGGCGCCCTCAAGCTTCTGGATGAAAGACAATCTTTCCTCTTCCTTGACTTTCTGGGCGGTGACGTCATTGACAACCACGATTACTTGTCTTTGCTGAGTTTCTCCCCCGCAGGGAATAAAACCAAATTCCCAAAAGCTTCTTTCACCATCGATATCTACCACAACCTGTTTCTTGATATGACCTCTTTTGCGGGTCAGAGACTTCTTAAAAGATTCTTCCACGTCAATATCACAAAACTGATTAAAGACTTCTTTGATATTACTGTTAATCGCCTGCCGACGCGTGATATCGCAAGTTTCTTCCAGCCATTTATTCCAGGTTTTAACATTGCCTTCCTTATCAACCAGGAAAATACCATTCTGGACATTTTCAACAATGCTCTCGTTCAGGAAACGAACTCTCTGGATATTTTCATTCATCCGGGTCAGTTCGGCGACCTTTTGTTTAAGCTTCTTTTCGTTGTTGGTGAGCTTATGGTTGCTGGCAACTAATTGATTAAACAAGTTGACGTTATTAACCGCCACGGCAATTTGATTAGCCAGGATGATAAACACTCTTAACTGGTTGGCGGTAAAGACATTTGTTTGCGGATGACTGACATTAATCACGCCAATTATTTCCCCGCTGGCCGGAAAGGGAAGAGACAAAAGAGAAGAAATTTCCGTGCTTGAT
>JAJRWM010000192.1 GCA_024276815.1 bacterium | reverse complement strand
CGGCGAGTAAAATTTCCACCGGGATCGTGGTGGTGAAGCCAACTTTTTCTTTCATCATATCTTCTCTGCCAGGATATACGGGTGATGCGAGACATATATTTTAATGAATTCCGGCATGGGTTTTTCAATAAAGTAATACCAGAGAACCATGCCCCACATCCACCAGGGATATTTACAAATCTCGCCGGCCTGCCATTCCCTGACGATCCGGTTTATCTCCTTGAGGTGGACGCTGGGCCTTAAGGCGGCGAAGGCTTCGCCGTATTCGCTAAAATCGGTCTTTTCCTCCCCGCTCTCACCCAGTTTCATGTTGATGTCCGGCCAGGGGGGCATATCCACGCCGCCGACCTTGATTACCCGCAAACCCAGTTTTTCGCACCACCTGACCAGTTCGGAGATTTTCACCCGGTCAAACCGGCCGTGGTCCCAAGGCTCGTTTTTTATCCGGTGATAGAGCTTGTGCATGGGGTAGCCCAGGTTAAAGACATTCTGTATGGGGATCAATATGTATTTCCTGGTCAGCCGTTTCATCTCCTTGATCACCGCTTGCGGGTCATCGAAATGTTCCGCGACGCAGAAGTTCCAGACCAGGTCAAAGCTGGCGCTTTCGAGAGCGTCCACCTGATAATAATCGCTGACCACAAAATCGGCCTCCAGCTTTAAACTGTGCCATAGTTTTCGCATTTCCCCGATCGCCTTGGCGGCAGGATTAACCAGGGTGACCTTTTTTTTCATTACGCCGCAGATCAGGCTTTTTATCCCGGGCACGCCCATCACGCCGTTCGCCGGCAGTTCCAGCACGGAGTCAATCGGGTATTTATTTAAAATATCGAATAGTAGTAAATTCAGGGCGTAACGCTCATAAGCGGACCCCTTGCCTTCATCGAGCGTTAACAGGTGTTCCTGCAGATAGCGGACCGGGTAAGTCATCAGATTCTTTCCAGTATCTTAAGGGGTTTGGGCGGGCAGCCTTTGATCCAGATAAAATTATTTTTTTGCGCGATCCGCCGGGTGCATTCACCGATACAGATTACTTTGCCGTGATCGGGCGGACAATTTTCAATATGGCCGGTCAGTAAGTCCAGGCGGCGGATAAAACCGTTAAGGAACAGTCTTGACAGGTAATAAGGTTTTTTCAGGGCGATGGCTTTCATGTCACCCAAGAGACAGGAACAGCCGCTGCAGGTGGTATCCGTCCACCAGTAATAGATGTTATGAAATTTCTGGAAACCGGTCGGCCCGGCGAACTTGCGGATCACCTGGTCAAGCCCGGCACCGGCGATAGCGGCGGGGAATTCACCCATCCCCAGTTCGTGAGCTTTGCCAAGATGCTTAACCTGACGCCAGTCGAAGCCCATGAGGGCCGCTCCCACCATATCGACCTCAAGCATGTTCTGCCCGGCGATAATCAGGTTGATGTTGTTCACGGGAGCCCCCATCCTTCCCGGGCCGTTACCCTCGACCCCGTTTACCGCATCGATCACGGTAAGCGCCGGGGTGATTGCCGAAGCCAGCCGCGCGATGTTCTCGTGCAGATTTTTATGGAACAGGCGTTTGGTCTTGGTGTTTAACAGCCCCTTTTGGTTTTTCATACCCAAAGTGACCGTGGTCTGGATATGGGTTTTTAACTTGGCGACATTGATGTACTCGCGTTCCAGCGCGAGTACCGGTAGCATGATATCCTGCACCGCTACCCGCCGGGCTTTCTCCAGGTTGACCAGCCCGACATTTTTCTCGGCGCACATTCTCTCGTAACCGCTGTAGCGAAAAATCTCGGCAACGTTAAAACCGACCGGCCCCTCGCCGACAATAATGTCCTCAAAACCTTTGTCCTGCAGGTAATCAATGATCCCGGCGACGACTTGCGGGTTGGTAATGTAAGGTTCATGGGGAAGAAAAGGGTTGACGATATTGGGCTTGATGAAGAATTTGTTTTTGCCCGGCTGGTAGTTAACCGTTTTCAACGCTTGCTGAACCGCGAAACTGACAGATTTCTCGACCCGCTGGATTGCAATACCCACATCCGCTCCTTATCCTGTCCATTCTAACATCCCAGCGTTTTCCCGGACAAGAAAAAGGTTTAAGTTACCAGGGCAATCGCAAGCTCTAATTAAGGCATTAAAAATCAAAAACGAAACCAGCGCGCGGGGCTTTTTCAGACTTCGCGACAAAACAGCCCGTCGGTAAACAGGCAAAAACCGCCCCCTGCAACAACCCTCTGCAAAAACTTTCACTTACCTCGCGGTCAAACCTACCTGCCCTTTGATCGTAAAACACTCTGAGACCCCGCTTTAGCGCGGGAGCAACCATTCTTCAACCAGCTTTGCTATCTTGTCCCTGGTCTCCCGGAACACTTTTAGTTTTTCTTCCTCTGTTCCCCTGGCTTCCGCCGGGTCTTCCAGGTTCCAGTGAATCTTTTCCTGTTGCCCGGGAAAAAGGGGGCAAGCCTGGCGGGCGTTGTCACAGACGGTGATCAGGTAATTAAGATCATCCTGAACAAACTCGCTGACCGGTTTCGCCGATTGCCCGGAAATATCCAGACCGATTTCAGCCATCACCTTGATTGCCAGAGGATTAATCGTTGTTGGATTCACACCGGCGCTGAAAACCTCAAAACGGTCTCCTCCCAATTGTCGCAAAAACCCTTCCGCCATCTGGCTACGGCAGGAATTTCCCGTGCAGAGAAACAAAACTTTCTTTTTCATGCTGCTCACCTCCCGAACCGATGTTGGGTTTTCAGGCAAAACTTCACCAGCGTGAGCATTACCGGCACCTCGATTAAAACCCCGACCACTGTTGCCAGAGCCGCCCCGGAAGACAGACCAAAAAGCATGGTCGCCGTGGCGATCGCGACCTCAAAATGATTGGAAGCCCCGATCATGGCCGCCGGAGCGGCATCAGCGTAAGGCAGTTTCAGTAAACGGGCCAGCCCGTAACCCAGAGTGAAGATGAAAACTGTCTGGATAAACAGCGGGATGGCAATCCACAGTATAGTAAACGGATTATTTAAAATAATCTCCCCCTTAAAAGAGAACAGGAGAACCAGGGTGGCCAGCAAAGCCGAGATGCTGATGGGGGTAAGCAAGTGCAGGAACTCGTGGTTGAACCATTCCAGTCCCCTGGATTTGATCAGCCACTTACGGGAAAGATAGCCGCTGACCAAGGGAAGCGCGACATAAACCGCCACGGAAAACAATATCGTCCGCCAGGGTATGGGCATGGCGTTCACTCCCAGCAGGAAACCACCCAACGGCGCGTAAAGAACCAGCATGGTTAACGAGTTTATCGCCACCATGACCAGGGTCAGACCATCGTTGCCCTTAGCCAGGTAACTCCACATCAAGACCATGGCGGTGCAGGGAGCGATTCCCAGGAGAATAGCTCCGGAAACATAGCTGCGCCACAACTCCACGGTCTGACCGCCCTTGATAATTTCCGTGCCTGGTAAATATCCCTTAAACAGATGCCCCAAGAAGAAAGAGGCAATCAGGTACATGGTGAAAGGTTTGACCGCCCAGTTGATAAAAAGAGTCAGGGCGACCGGTTTTGGTGTCTTGGCAGCCTGGACGACTTCGGCGAAATCGATTTTCACCATGATAGGATACATCATGAAGAAAAGACAGATCGCTATGGGAATCGACACCTGGTAGATGGACATGGCGTCCAGCCTGACGGCAACGCCGGGGGCCAGCTTGCCCAGGATTATGCCGCCGATTATGCAGAGCAGCACCCAGAGAGTAAGGTATCTCTCAAATATTGATAATTTTTTTTCTTCGATAACCACCCGGTTCATCTCCTTTTCAGACAATTAATTCAATCAACAGCCGAAGGGCAATTAGCCAGACAACTATCCCAAACCATCTCTTCAGTTTTGCTTTATCTGTTTTTAGCGAAATATTACTGCCTAACAGTCCGCCCAAAACGGCGGCGGCCGCCAGCGCCAGGCCGTTAGACCACAAAACCTGCCCGTTGACAACATGTCCCGCCAGCCCTGAAAGCGCGGTAGCCGCGACCATCACTGTTGAGGTGGCCACGGCGATATCCATCGGTACTCCGCATAAAAGCACCATGATCGGCAGTTTGATTATTCCTCCGCTGATGCCCAGCATTCCTGATAAAACACCTGTTAGCGCGGTCGCCGTCAATACCAGAGGCAGGTTAACAGCGTACTTGATACCGTCAAAATCACGATGCCAATACCAGGAGCGGTTCTTTCCCGCCGTCTGAACCAGCGGCTTTGCTCTCTTTTTCAACATCAGGGCCCCGGCAATCATCAAGATACAGATCAGGGTTAATTTGAGAATCGCCTCCGGTATCAAGGCGCTGAAGTAACCGCCGGCAAAAGCCATCACGTCAGTCGGCGGGTCGATGACTAAAGCCAGCTTCCAGTCAACTTTCCGGCTGCGCCAGAAAGTGAACAAAGCCGCTGAGGAGGTCCCCAGGATCAGGATCAGGCTGATGGCCGGCGCCTGCTTGATAGTGAATCCGGCGAAAAGCAGGATGGGCACGTACAGAGTGCCGCCGCCCATCCCGATCATTGAGACAACGGACGATATCGCAAAAAATATCGCCGCTAACAGAGGCAGGTTCATCAGTAGCCAGCACAGTCCTGACAGATTTTTTTGCCGTTCTGGCCTGTCCTGCCGTATTGCGATACCGTCATCTCGCCGCATTGTTCGCACACGAAACCAGCGAAAGTATGCGGAGGTTTCAGGCCCGATTCCAGATAATCCTTTGCTTCCACCACTGTTTTCATCGTTAATCTCCTTGGTTGTCGGCCTAATTATAGTACTTATTAACCAAAATAACCGCTATATATTTAGCTGCAACACATTAAACAAATAGCCGGTAAAAATAATCGCCACGGTGGTCACGCTGAAGAAGACGGCTATCAGTTTCAGCTTCATCGCTCTGCGTAACATAATCGCTTCCGGCAGGCTCAGGGCGGCAATCGCCATCATGAAAGCCAAAGCCGTGCCTAAGGGAATTCCTTTCTGGAACAGGACCACGGCAATAGGGACAATGGCGGCGCAGCTACCATACATCGGCACTCCCAGCACAACGGCGATGGGCACGGAGAAAATTCCCACCCTGGCCAGCATTGCCTGAATCGCTTCCTGGGGAACGTAATTATGAATTAACGCCCCGATGCCGACACCGACCAGAATCCAGAGCCATAACTTTTTAACAATGGAGACAGCTTCTCCCAAACCGAAAGCTAGCCGGTCTTTGAATCTTCCATAGCCAACCTCCTCATCCAGATCCGATTGTGCCGCGACCAGATCCTTGACCAGGTTGTCTTCCAGATTCATCCTGCCCAGGACCAGTCCCGACAGCACGCCGATAAGGATTCCGCTCAAAACATACAAAGCGGTGATGCGCCAACCAAAAAAGCCCAGCATGATAACCACCAGGTACTCGTTAATCAAAGGCGAGGTTATCAGGAAGGAGAAGGTTACTCCCAAGGGAACGCCGGCTTCCAGAAAGCTCAAAAATATGGGAATCGAGGAGCAGGAGCAAAAGGGCGTGATCGCTCCAAACAGCGCGGCGAAAAAATTGCCCGTCGCTTTTTTCCCGGACAGCCACCGCCTTATTTTGTGTCGAGGCAGGAAGGTTCGTAAAAAACCAATAAAAGCGATCATCACGAAAAGCAGCAACATGATCTTCACGGAATCATAAAGGAAAAAATTCAGCGTCCCCGCTGTCTTCGAAGTTGGCTCAAGCCGCAAAACCGAGAATACCAGCCAGTCAACTGTTAACTGCAACATGATGAACCTCCGTCCTTATCACCGCCTGAACAGCCGCAGGAACTGTTTTTGGCTTTTTCCTCCAGCTTCCTGTCCAGCTTATCAACCAACTTCGAAATAAATTTTTTCAGCTTGCCCGCGCTTGGTCCTTTTTTTTCTTCTACCATCTTAAACCTCCTTTTCATATAGCGATTTAGCTATATAGTTTA
The DNA here is from genome assembly GCA_024276815.1 of bacterium. Lineage (GTDB taxonomy): Bacteria > JACRDZ01 > JAJRWM01 > JAJRWM01 > JAJRWM01 > JAJRWM01. Next base: position 1,604 of record JAJRWM010000192.1, on the reverse strand, counting down.
TTCAAAAAAATTTACTTATTGCATAATTTCCTGCGGTCGGCCTGAGCGGCTTTCTTTAGGTCGGAGATGGTGACAGCGTCGTCATTAAGCCACCCGCCCAGGTTATTCAGCAAGCCCCCGGTGTAAGTATTCCCTTTTTTTAGAGAGTAATTGGTCCAGAAACTTTCCTGCTCGCCTTCGATCAGGCCGGCGGTCTCCAGCTTTTTGAGATGCCGCGAGACGCTGGGCTGGGTAATTCCCAGGACAAAAGCCAGTTCGCAAACACACATGTTTTTTTTCTCCAGGAGCTTGATAATCCGCAACCTGTTCCGATCGGCCAGCGCCTTTAGAACCATCGTCAAAGTTTCCATCGTATCATCGCCTCGAAACTATATAGCCTAACAGCTATTTAAATATAGCCTGAAAAAAACCGTGTGTCAAGAAAAAAAAGCAAGACCCGGTAACGCGTCAGTGAAGTGGGGAAACCGGTAGTGTCATTCCCGCGTCCGCGGGAATCCACCAGATTCCCGTTGGCAGCCCTGCATCTTATCCCGTAAAAATTCCGCCAGCCACTTGGCCAGCTTCGGCTGGACTAAATACCCGTATGATTTATGCGGATTTCTGGTTCCCTTGGTTGTGAGGTAGGGATTGTATAGTCCTATGTAGTCCCTGGCATTAACCCTCTCGATTAATCTCAGCTCTATCATTTTCCGATGGAAATCATCGCCCAGCGTGCTATCGTGAGCGACAATATCGCCCAGGCAGGAATAATTATGCCAACGTAGTATATTGCGAGGGTAACGCCGGTAATCATCCTTTCGATAACGCCTGGCGAACAACATGTTTTGAATAGCTGAATCACCTAACGGGCTACCCATAGTCACAAAAAGGTCAACCTTTTTCTCGCGATACTCAAAATATTCCGGCTCGCTACGGTGAGAAAAACGCCACAGGACATCATAAGCGATAAAGGTACCCATGCTGTGTGAGATAATCGCTATTCTTTGGCTGTTATCCCAGGCATTCCTCAACTCAGATTCCAACCTAAGCCTCATCTTGTCAGCGATGTACTGGTCGCCGGCATAAAGACGAACTTCTTCCAGCATGGCCTTAGCCACTTTATCCTTGATAGATAAAGCCGAACCAAGAATATCGACGACGTCCAGTCCCTTATTCTTGAAAAACACCCTGAATTTATCGTATCCCCCAACGTGGTAGCCGTCTTTCTTTTTCTTGCGGATTTCTAAAAGGTCGCCAATCCCGGCATTTAATCTGGCGATATATTCCGGGCCATCCTCAATATGGCTTGGCACCGCGTTGGCCCAGTAGGCCGACCTGAAAACACTTTTTAATTCGCGTTTATCAAGACCGTCCAGAAAATCAGGACGCTCAAGCTTGAGATTCTCCAGGACGCAGTTGGCCCATAATTCGTGTAAAACTCTCTCCGGCGGTTTGGAAGCCAGGCCATGGATCATGATAATTTCTTTGTCGGATAACATCAGGTATCAGACAAAGTACGGGTATTTTTTTGCCGGGAGGAGATTCCCAACCGATAAGGCCAGCCGGGGAATTGGAGCCAAAACGATCCCGGAGCGAATCAAGCCCCTGGTTTTCGGGTGTAAAAT
>JAJRWM010000191.1 GCA_024276815.1 bacterium | reverse complement strand
CTTTCAAATCCGCTCGCAAAGAGTTGCTTCGCTAGAGCGTTTAACGTTCATATGTAAGGCAAAACAAGAACCTTGGAAACCCCTTTTTTTGAAAAAAAGCAGGTTTCCAAACCTTCCCCAAAAAACTTTAACTTGGAGAAACCTGATAGTAAGAACTTAAATGCGCTAGATACTACCTGATACACAGCCGAGTACTCTTACGAGGCGGTATTAAAAGTGCCGAAGGCATATTTCCTCAAACTGCAAGTTTGTGCCAAATAATCATAAAAACTGCTATAATCCCATCACGATCAAATCCCAAAATACTGGAGTTAGTTTGTGATCAAGGTTTACCTGGTTCTTTTGTCTGTGACCTTTGCCCTGACCGCCGTACTTACGCCGCTTATTAAAAGGCTTGCCTTACGCTTTGACGTGCTGGATCAGCCGGCGGAACGAAAAGTACACGTCCGGGCGACTCCCCTCCTGGGCGGACTGGCGATATTTGTTTCCTTTATGATAGGGATTGCCGGCTACGTCAGCTTTTATCCCTCCTCAATAGCGCAGGGGAAAAAGCTGTTCGCCATAATTATGGGTTCGGTTATTATGGCCGCTGTTGGTATTTATGACGACTGCAAAGGGCTGGACAGCAAGGTAAAGCTTCTGGGGCAACTCATAGCTATTATCGCCGCCGGCCTCCTCCTGTTCCGGGCCGATATCGAGATCAGCCTGTTTATCAGGAATCCCACGGCCCGCTATATACTGACCTTAATCTGGATGGTGGGGATTACCAACTCGCTCAACCTGCTCGATAATATGAACGGACTCTCCGCCGGGATTACGGTTATCGCCTCACTGCTCTTCTTCCTGGTGGCCTTGCAGCAACAACAGCACCTGGTGGCCGTTCTGTCAATCTGTATCTGCGGTTCGGCTTTGGGCTTTTTACCGTATAATTTCCCCGGGGCGTCGATCTTTATGGGCGACGGGGGCAGCCTGTTCCTGGGGTTCAGCCTGGCCTCGCTTTCGGTGATCGGGGTGTACCTGAAATCCAGTAAGTTAAACTATCTGCCGGTCATCACCCCCCTCCTGGTGCTGGCGGTGCCGATCCTGGACACCTTAACCGTCGTCGTAATCAGAAAGCTTGAAGGGGTCAGTGTTTTTACGGCCGATAAAAACCATCTCTCGCATCAGTTGGTCCGCCTCGGGTTAAGCCCGGCGCAGTCAGTCCTGACTTTAGATTTACTGGCTCTGGCGGTGGGGCTTAACGTGCTTTTGCTCGCCAACGTATCACTGTTTCAAGCGGCTGTTATACTCTAGCATACCGTCATTATGTTTTTGGTGTTTTTAATCCTGATAGCAGCAGGTAAAAAGAAAGGAGAAAGAAATGATTGAAAAGAAGTTGCTGGAAATCCTGGCCTGCCCGCAGTGCAAAGGCGACCTGGAATACGTCGAGGAGCCTGAGGAACTGCTCTGCCACGCCTGTAAACTGGGCTACTCGGTAAAAGATGATATCCCGGTGATGCTGGTGGATGAAGCCCGGAAATTATGAGACAAGTCTACGCCCACGTGCCTTTTAATTATTTGCTGGAGGAAAAAGACAGCTTTATCTGGCGGCGGGCTGACAACCTGGAGATTTATTTGTCAGCCGACGATCTGGACAGTTTCAGCGGAAACGATTACCGCGATGTTGGCGCCCGGCTGAAAGAGGGAAAGCGGGCCGTTACGGTTCACGGCCCCTTTATGGATATTATGCCGGGCAGCCCCGATCCGCTGATCCGGGAAGTGGCGAAGAGACGTTTTGAACAGTTAATGACCGCCAGCCCGCCGCTTAATCCCCGCAATATCGTCACGCATATTGGTTATGAACCTTTCAAGCATGAGGAAATTCAAGACCTCTGGCTGGAAATAAGCCTGCCCCTTTGGCGGGACGTTCAAAAATGGGCCGAAGAACAAGAACTGACAATCGCTTTCGAAAACGTGTTCGAATACGATCATGTTCCGATACAGACGCTTTTGGAGGCGCTGGACTCGCCGTGTTTCAGGTTCTGCTTCGATGTTGGCCATTTTAATATCTTCAGCGCCAATCCGCTGGAAGTCTGGATAAAGGAATTAGGGCCATACCTGACGGAGCTGCACCTGCACGATAACTACGGCGACGAGGACGAACACTCGGCGATTCATGAGGGTAATTTTGATTTTGACCGCCTGTTTACCCTGTTAAAAGAAAAGAATATCAACCCTGAGCACTATGTCCTGGAAGCTCACGACCAGGAAACATATCTCAAAAGTTTCTCGGCAATTAAAGAATATCTGTAATTAAACCGAAAATTCCGATATGGCTTTGAGTATCAGAAAGGATAACTATGCCCGAAGCATGGCTTAAAAGACTAGAGCAGGAAATATTGATTTTGGACGGCGCGATGGGCACCATGCTCCAGCAAAAAGGACTGTCGTCACGGGAATGCCCGGAACTGGTGAACGTCAATCAGCCCGAATGGATCAAAGAGATCGCCGCCGCCTACGCGGAAGCCGGTTCGGATATCGTGGGCACCAATACCTTCGGAGGCAGCCGTTACAAACTGAAAAAATACGGTCTGGGCGACCGCTTCGAGGAACTCAACCGGGTCGGCGTCGCTATCGTTAAGGAAGCGGTCAAAGATAAAGCGCTGGTGGCCGCGTCAATGGGGCCGCTGGGCGAGTTGATCAAGCCCCTGGGCAAGCTGGAGTTTGAAGAGGTGGTGGAGTATTTCGCCGAACAGGCCGTCGCGTTTGTCAAAGGCGGGGCCGACCTTATTATTATCGACACCATGAGCGATCTCCAGGAAGCGAGAGCGGCGCTGCTGGCCGTCAAGGAAAATACCGAACTGCCGGTAATCTGCCAGGTGACCTTCGATAACGCCGGACGCACCCTGACCGGAAGCGATCCGGCAACCGTAATTACCGTGCTCGGCGGCATGGGCGCGGAAGTAGTCGGCGCTAACTGCAGCATGGGACCGCGAGAACTTGTCGGCCTGGTTAAACAGATGAGCGAGGTCAGCGAGACGCCCATTGTCATTCAGCCCAACGCCGGCATACCCTACCTGGTCGATGGCAAAACGGTTTTCCCGGCGACCCCTGATGAAATGGCCTCCTTCGTTAAACAGGAGATAGACGCCGGAGCCAATATTATCGGCGCCTGCTGCGGTTCAACTCCGGAACATATCAGGAAAATCTCCCGGGCGGCCAGAGAATTCGCGCCGGCAATACGTGATATCCCCCAGGTCGGCACGGTCAGCAGCCGCACCCGGACTCTGACCTTTGGAGCCGGAGAACCAATCCTGAGCGTCGGGGAGAGAATTAACCCGACTTCTCGGGCAGACCTGCAAGATGAGATCAGACGGAAAAAGACCACTTTAATCCGTCAGGAAGCGCTTGAACAGGCGGAAGCCGGCGTCAGGGTGCTGGATGTTAACATGGGGATGGCCGGGATCAATGAAACAGCCGCCCTTTGCCGGGCCGTCGAAACTGTTCAGGCGGCGGTCGATACGCCGTTGATGCTGGATTCGGTTGATCCGAAGGCTCTTGAAGCGGCGTTGCGGATCTATTGCGGCAAAGCTATCATCAATTCCGTTAATGGCAAGGAGGATACCCGCCGCGACATTTTCCCGCTGGCGAAAAAATACGGGGCGGCGGTTGTCGGCTTGACCCTGGGCAAGAAAATTCCCGAAAATATCGAGGATCGTTTGAAAATAGCTGAAACCATCATCGAGGACGCCGCTAATTACGGCCTGAAATCCAGGGACCTGATAATCGACTGTCTGGTGTTTACGGCCGCGACTCAGCCCGAACAGGCAATCGAAACCCTGAAAGCCTCACAACTGGTCAAAGAAAAATACCGGGTCAGCACGATGCTGGGCATCGGCAATATCTCGCATGGACTGCCCCGGCGCCGCCTGCTTAATGATTCCTATATGATTATGGCGCTCTCCTATGGTCTGGACGCGGTCTTCATTAATTCCCGTCATAAACTGGCCTTTGATTACCTGGCCGCCGCCGAGGTCCTGACCAATCGGGACGAAGAAGCCAAACGCTATATCAATCGGCTGGCAAACCGATCCGAGCGGGAAGTCTCGCGGGAAGTTTCCTCCCTGAGCCTGGCTGACAGAATCGAGAGGATTATCCGGCAGGGCGACAATGAGAGCGGCGTACAGGTGATTCATGAAGCCCTGAAAAAAGAAAAACCTCTTGAAATCCTGAATAAATACCTGGTGCCGGCAATTGGTAAAATCGGTAAGGACTATGAAGCGGGAAAATTATTTCTGCCGCAACTGGTTTCCTCGGCGCGTACCATGACTATCTGTACCGGGATATTACAGGAGAACTTGCCCGGTAAGGAACGTCACTGCCTGGGACGGGTGTTGCTGGCCACGGTTGAAAATGATATTCATTCGATCGGTAAAAATATCTGCCATTCCCTGTTGGAAAGCAACGGTTTTGAAGTTATCGACCTGGGGGAAAGCGTCGCCAAAGAAGAGATCCTTAAAGCAGCCGTTAAAAAGAAGGTTAATATTATCGGCCTGAGCGCCTTGATGACGACGACCCTGCCCTCGATGGAAGAAACCATAAAAGGCGCGATAGAAGCCGGTTTAAATATCCCGATTGTCGTCGGAGGGGCTGTCGTCACACCGGAATACGCCAAAGAAATCGGCGCCGCCGGTTACGCCAAGGATGCTGTCGCGACCGTAACCCTGATTAAAAAAATTCTTAGTGTCTGAAATTTAATCCTAATCCCAAGGAGGGGAAATGGATTATCGATTACCCAAATTTGTCATCATCGCTGTTTTCTGCTCCCTGGCCGTTTCCTTGTGGGCGGCGCCGCAAGTGGTGGTCCGGGGCGAGGCTGTCTCTTTGCGAACCGAGATTGCCGGCGATAAGTACGGCGTTTTGGTTCGGTCCGGTCAACGGCTGACCGTGCTTAATAAATTTGGCCGCTGGTATTACGTAAAAACCAGCGAAGAAAACGTCGGCTGGATTTTTGACGAGATGGTGCGACTGGATATTAATACCTATGCCCCGACTGATACGAACCTCCTGACTCCCCAGGAAATATACGCTCTGGCTACCCGAAAGATTGTTACCGGCGGTCAGGTGCTGGATTACCAGTGGACCGGTGACGGCGGACATGTTGTTTTTCTTTATCGGTCTGATGACGGCGAATATATTGTCAGAAACGCTGAATCATCGCTGGACAGCGAATTGGTCTCCGCCGTGTTTTCCACCTCGTTTCCCTCTCCGGTATTTTTACCCGATAAACAGAAGCTGTTTAACGGCGGTATCAGCCTTAGCCCCGACGGCCGCGAACTCCTGGTTGGGGGACCGATTCTGAACCTCTTGTTTCTTGATGATAATTTTGAGATCCAGCGACGGGAACGGATCAAGGTTCGTACCGATGATGAACTGTATGGCGGCGTCAGTTTTTCGCCGAGAGGCAACCGGGCGATTGTGTATAACCTGGTTTCTGAAGAGCTTGACGGTATGGTTGACAACCTGTGCCTGATTTCATCCCGGGGCAATGATTATGAAATTATTACCAAAACATCGCTTGACTGGACCGAACCGCCCAGTTGGGCGCCTGACGGATTTTCTTTTCTGTTCGGCGGCAACGGCAAGATATTTCTTGTCGATTACGAGTTGAAAGTTAAAGAGTTCGCGATCGGGCGGCATTTCAGCTTTTCGCCGGATGGCAAACAAATTGTTTTTAACCGCAACAAAAGGATTTATTTACAGGCTCTCAATTCCGCGTCGCCGCGGGAAAAAACTTTTGGCCGGCGCCCCGACTGGCACCCGGGCGGCTCCAAGCTGGCTTATGAAAATCAGGG
>JAJRWM010000190.1 GCA_024276815.1 bacterium | reverse complement strand
CACGAAATAAAGAACCCCCTCTTTCCGATCCAGTTGTCTATCCAGAGCCTGCAAAAAGCTTATACCCGCGGGGATAAAAATCTTGACGAGATTTTTAACGAAAGCACCAACACCATTCTGGAAGAAGTGGATAACCTGAAACAAATTGTCGATGAGTTCTCTGACTTTTCCCGCATGCCCAAACCGATCTTCTCAAAAGTTACAATAAATGATATCATCAAAAACACGCTGAGCCTTTACGCCGGCCTGCCGGAGAGCATCCAGATCAAAACCAGGTTAACCTCGACTTTGCCCGAGATTGAATGCGATAAAGATCAGTTGAAGCGGGTGTTTATCAACCTTATCGGCAACGCCCTGGACGCTATCGTTAACAAGGGAGAGATAAAAATCAATACTTTTAACCTGGAAAACCCGGAAACCGGGACGCCGGAAATTCAAATCGATATCATTGATAACGGCAGTGGTATTACGCCGGCCAACCTGGATAAAATATTCACCCCCTACTTCACCACCAAGAGACAGGGCACCGGGCTGGGGCTGGCGATAGTTAAACGTATTATAGATCAGCATAATGGCAGGATTGAGGTTCGCAGCGCGGTTAATAACGAAACGATTTTTTCCGTATATTTACCAACTACGCAGAACCGGGACAATACCATAAAAACTCCATTCGCCTGATTTGAGCTGAAAACACCAGAGGGAAAAAATGAGCAAAGCCAGAATATTGATCGTCGATGACGAAAAAAATATTATCAAATCTTTAAAATCAGCGTTGGGACGGGAAGGTTACAGTACGGTTGGAGCCGAGAGCGGTGAGGAAGCGCTGGAGAAAATTGATCAGGCTCAATATGCCTTGGTGATGCTGGACATCAAGATGCCGGGCATTGACGGTATCGATACCTTGAAGAAAATCAAGCAACTTCAACCTGAACTGCTGGTGGTCATGATGTCGGCCCACAGTACTATCGAAACCGCCGTTACGGCAACCAAGCTGGGAGCTTTTAACGTTATTGAAAAGCCTTTTGATCTGGACAAACTGCTGATTATCATTGATAACGCTTTGCAATATCAAAAACTGCAAAAGCAGGTAAGCTCGCTCAAAGACAACGTCGCCCGAAAATATCAGATGGTCGGACAAAGCGCTACTATGCAAAACCTGTTTCACCAGATCGAGCGGGCCGCGCCAACCGAGAGCTGGGTTTTGGTCAGCGGTGAAAACGGCACCGGCAAAGAGCTGGTCGCCTGGGGCATCCACCATAAGAGCCGGCGGCGGGAAGGACCTTTCATCAGGGTCAACTGCGCCGCGATTCCCAACGATCTCATTGAGAGTGAATTGTTTGGCCACGAAAAAGGTTCCTTTACCGGGGCCTTTGAAAGGAAAAGCGGTAAGTTTGAGCAGGCTGACGGGGGCACGTTGTTCCTGGATGAAGTCGGCGACATGAGCCTGTCAACCCAGGCCAAGGTTTTGAGGGCGCTTCAGGAGCAGGAAATTGAACGGGTTGGCGGGCCGATTATCAAGGTCGACATCAGGGTGGTCACCGCGACCAACAAGAACCTGGCCGAGGAGATAAAAAAAGGTAATTTCCGGGAAGATCTCTTTTACCGGCTGCACGTTATCCCTATCGAAGTGCCGCCGCTTCGCGACAGAGTGGCTGACATTCCTTTGCTGATTGATCATTTTGTCGCCATTCAGGAAGCCGAGGGTGGTATCAGGAGAAAGACGTTCACCGCTGAGGCCCTGGAAAGACTTAAACAGCACTCCTGGCCGGGAAACGTGCGGGAATTAAAGAATACCGTGGAAAGGCTGCTGATAATGGTGCGGGGCGATAACGTAACTCTTAACGATATCCACACTTACCTTCCCGATCTTTCAGCGCCCAAGGACAAATCCCTGAAAGAAATCCTGGAAGAACAGGAAAAAAGTATCATTATTTCTGTTCTCAAAAAGAACAACGGTAATGTCAACCAGACGGCAATCCAGTTGAAACTGGACCGGTCTAATCTTTATAGAAAATTACGTTCCTTCGGTATCGAAACAGGTTAAAGCAAAGTGCCCGGCTAGACAGGTTTCAAGCCGGTCGGTGATTGAGAATCAAGCTTGAAACGAGCCACGGTTTCCATCATGCGGCTGGAAACGTTGGCCATCTCCTGCGCCGAGGACGTAATCTCCTGAGTGGAAGCGGTCGTCTCCTGTACTGCCGCCGAGGTGTTCTCCGCTGTTGAAGCCGCTTTGTTGGCGATTTCCGCGGTAGATTCCATGGTCTTTACAATTTGCTCAATACTGTCTGCCTGGGACCGGGCCAGGCCGGAGATTCCCTGGACCTGCTGATTGACCTCGTCGACCATGGAAATAATCTTCCGCAAAGCTCCCCCGGCGACATTAACAGTTTCCACGCCTTCCCCGACCTGTTTAGTATTATGGCTCATGGAGTCCACCGCCTGAGCGGTAACATCTTTGATACCTACAATCAATTCAGCTATCTGGGAACTGGCGTCAGCCGAACTTTCAGCCAGTTTTCGAACTTCATCGGCAACAACCGCGAAACCGCGCCCCTGCTCCCCGGCCCGGGCGGCTTCAATGGCGGCGTTTAAAGCCAGAAGGTTGGTCTGAGCCGCTATATTATTAATCGTTTCGACAAACTCGCTGATTTTTTGGGATTGTTCGTCGAGATCGGCTATTACTGAAGATGTTGACTGGGTTGAGGTTTTAATTTTATCCATGATATCGACAACCAGGTTGATT
>JAJRWM010000019.1 GCA_024276815.1 bacterium | reverse complement strand
TAGCGCGCGCAAAGGAACCACTTCGCAATATCGCTGAACCAAGGTCAAATTTTTCAGTCCCCTTACCAGCGCCGCTAATTCCGCGACGGAATCATCTCGCATATCTTGAACCCGGTTTCATTTCCGTTATGTGGCCACAGCGACCCGTTCGCAAGCGGGCGGAGTATTGAAGCAAATCCATTTTATAAAGATCTTAGGCGTTCTTTATATTCTTTCAAAATCAGCTTTTTTTCTTCAATTTCCTTCTCGATCAAACTGATATCTTTGGCCGCTTCAAGGTGGCTGTACTCAATATCATTTTTAATTGAGCCATCGAGTTCATCGCGGTTCTTCTCCAGCTCTTCGAGTTCCTTTTCCATTCGCTGGATTTTTTCCTGCACTTGGTCCTTGTTCATTTATTTTTCCTCCCAAAGTCGTTTAACTTTATCAAGAATATATCCGGATAGCGCCGTTTTTTCCATCAAGGGCAACTCCACTATCTCATTTTTCTTATCAATTAACACAACTTTACTTTGTTCGCCGGCAATTGAAGCCGGCTCATTGGCGACAATGAAATCCAGGTTTTTCTTTTTTAATTTTTTGCGTGCGCCGGCAATCAGGTTTTCTGATTCCAGAGCGAAGCCAACCAGTAGCTGGTTAGTTTTCCGCTTCGAGACCTCCATTAAGATATCAGGATTTTTTACCAAGGTCAAGGTCAGCGCCTCATTTTCCTTTTTTATTTTCGAGTTAACCGGTTTCCCGACCCGATAATCAGCCACAGCCGCGCTCATAATTAAAATATCGGCATCATTGAAATGCTCCAGTGTCGCCCCCAACATTTCGTTGGCGGTCGTGACCTTGATCAGATTAACGTTGCCGGGGGGGGGCAAGGTTACCGGACCACTGATTAAAGTTACTTGCGCTCCCCTTCGTGAGGCGCACCCGGAAAGCGCGTACCCCATCCTGCCGGAGGAACGGTTGCTGATGAAGCGCACCGGATCGATTATTTCCCGGGTGGGACCGGCGGTGAGCAAAATTTTCAGCCCGGTCAGTTCCCGCGACTTTTTGATCAGTTCTATGCCCAGTTGATAAATTTTATTAATAGCGGCCAGCCGGCCGACGCCGTTTTCCTGGCAGGCTAACGGGCCTCTTTCCGGCTCGGCCAGGTGCACACCCTGTCTTTTAGCCAGTTCGGCTAAATTGGACTGGGTAGCGGAATCAAAATACATTTTTTCGTTCATGGCCGGGGCTACCAGTAACGGACCCTGGAAAGCCAGAGCCAGTGTGCTGAGGGCGTCATCGGCGATACCGTGGCACAGCTTGGCCAGACAATTGGCCGTCGCCGGGGCGATTACCATCAAATCAACGTTTTCGAGCAGGGTTAAATGGGTTAAAGGTTTCTCGGCGAACAGATTGGTTATAACCGATTGGCGGGATAATGTTTCCCAGGTTAACGGCGGAACGAAGCGGCTGGCGTTTCTGGTCAAAACGACCTTGACCACCGCCCCGGCCTTGGTAAACGCTCTCATTAGTTCAAGAGCCTTATAAGCGGCGATTCCGCCGGTTACCCCTAAAAGTATGGTCTTACCACCCAGGTTTGCCATAGTAATTACATTTCGAGGAGAAAATCGAATTTTTCGCTGTTGATGATCTGGTCGAGGTCAAGATGGTCCGTGCGAGCTTTCTCCGCGATCAGGATGGACTTCAAGGTTTCAGTCGCCACCTCGACATCATCATTGACCACGACATAGTTATACAGACCCAGATGAGAGATCTCGGTTTTCGCGGCGCTTAACCGGTCAAGAATAATTTGCTTATCAACCCCGCAATTTTCATCGCGCTTATATAGCCTCTCGGCCAAAGACTCCAGACTTGGTGGCAAGATAAAAACAAACACCGCCTGTGGGACCTTTCCTTTGATGGTTGCTGCCCCCTGGGTATCTATGTCCAGAATAACATCGTATCCTGCGTCCAGCAATTCGTTGACATGGGAATAAAGCGTTCCGTAATAATTATCATGCACCTTTGCCCACTCGATGAATTCCCCGTTTTTCTGACGCCGGAAAAACTCTTCTTCGCTGACAAAAAGATAATCCTCACCGTCAATCTCATAAGGCCGGGGGGGACGGGTTGTCATGGACGTCGAATAGCGCAAATTGGGGAATATTTCCGACAAACGGTTACAAAGCGTCGTCTTCCCTCCGCCTGACGGTGATGACAGGACAAGCAGTACTCCGTGCTTACTCATGAACACTCTCCAGGCTCGCTTCCCTGAAACGCGCGGCGATTGTTTCCGGCTGAATCGCCGACTGGATGACATGATCGCTGTCGGTGATAATAATCGAACGGGTACGCCTCCCGTGCGAGGCGTCCACCAGCTTCCCGGTTTCCCGGGCTTTTTCCTTCAGACGTTTAATCGGCGCCGAGTCGGAAGTAATAATCGCGACGATCCGGTTCGCCAGAACCATGTTGCCAAAGCCAATATTAATTATTTTCATTCATCTCACTCGATATTCTGAACTTGTTCCCTGATTTTTTCCAATTCATCCTTGTAATCGATAACCAGCCGGCTGAGTTCAGGCGAGAGAGCTTTGGAGCCGATGGTGTTGATCTCCCGTTTCAACTCCTGGGAAATAAAATCCAGGCGTTTGCCGATGGAACCTTCGCCTGTCTTGAGATTGCCTATTTCCTCATGATGGCTGTTCAGCCTGATTAATTCTTCGGTATAGTCACTTTTCTCAATCAAAAGAGCAATCTCCAGCGCCAGCCTGGTTTCATCCAGTTCGCCATTAAACTCGGCGATTCTTTCACTGATGCGCTTGCGGTATATTGTTTTGGTGGGCTGCCGGAGATCAGCCAGTTTCTCTTTGGTGATTTTCATGATCTCCAGCCGATCCAGAATATCCTGATATAACCTGTCTCCTTCACGTTTCCGGGTTTCCACCAGGGATTCAAGGGCGTCATGTAACGCCGGCCCGATCAGTTCCCACCAGTCGTAATCAACATGAGAGTGACCATTATGCCCATTTTTATGAAAATTCTTCTCACCGTGGAGAATATCATGTAAGGATATTTTACCATCCAACTCAAGAAGGTCTTGCAGTTTTTTCAGGTTCTGATGATAGAGTTTAGCCTGTTCGAGATCCCACAGCAGGCTACTGTCCACATTTTCTTCCCAATTGAGGAAAACTTCCAGTCGTCCGCGTGCGAGCCGCTCCTGGATCATCCGCTTGATCCTGACTTCATAGGGAAGGAACTGCTGGGTCGAACGAATAATTATATCCAGCGCACGATGGTTCAGCGACCTGATATGGATAATTAATTTACCCTCAGAGTTGGCGGCTTCACCTTTGCCATAGCCGGTCATGCTGTTTGGCATATTTTTAATTTACCTCCCGGAGTAAGACAGGATTATAGTTTATTCCTTTCCTCCTGTCAACGGCATCGCCTGGCCTGGGCCAGGGCAAGCGCAAACTCAAGCAGAGATTACCTTGAGCAGCAGTGGTTAAGACTCGACACTACCTTCTTCAGCATGTCATTGACCGTCTCGACCAGGGAACGCTTCCGCGGCAGAACCTTCTCCTCCAACTTCAAAAGATTGCTCTTAATCCTGGTCCGCACTGTTGTCACCAGCTTGTATTTTGCGTTAATTTAACTTAAGTGATTTAAGCAACTCAATGGACCTGGCGTGCCGGGGATTGAGATTGAGGGCTTTATGCAGACTTCTGAGCGCCTTCTTCCGCTCCCCCAGCTCCTGATAGCATAAAGCCAGCCCGTAATAGGTGTCCGCCTGATCTTTGCGCGGCTTCTTACTTAGCCTTATCGCTTCCTGAAACAATTCGACAGCTTCCGGATATCTGGCCTGATAGTAATAAATCCAGCCCTTGGTATCCAGGTTGAAACTGGTCACCTTGAGCGCGATTGATTTATCAACCTGCAGCAACGCCTCTTCAAAGTTTTCCCGCTTTAAGACATAAATCCAGGCGATGTTGTTAAGAGCGGAATAATCCTTGGGATTATAATCCAAAACCTTGCGGTAATAGTCAATCGACTCCTCGTAATCACCCAGTTCCATGCTGATTAACCCCATTTTAAACAAATATCCGGGGTTGTCCGGCTCCATTCTTAAAAGCTTGCTAAAAACTTCCCGAGCTTTACTAAAACGTTTTTGCCGCTGATACACATTACCAAGCCCCAGATAGGCCGCCGTGTATTGAGGGTCTTTCTTGATCGCCTCCCGATAAAAGTTTTCAGCCTCAAAATATTTACGGTAGCGGTGATAGATCATGCCCATGAAAAAGTAGGGTTTCGGATTATCAGGATAAAGAGCGCTGGCTTTTTTCAAGTTGTTTTCCGCCGCCAAAAAATCACGGCGCGCGATATTTAACTTAGCCAGATTGAAATACGCCGTAAAATTGTTCCCGTCAAGCTCAAGAGCTTGCCTGTATGCTGATTCCGCTTCATCATAACGCTTGGCGTATTGATAGACCCAGCCCAGCGTGATATAGGAACCGGGCTGCGTCCCATCCACGCTTATCCCCTGCTTGACAATCGAGACAGCTTCATCAATTTTCCCCATGCTGAGGAAAACAGCGCCCAGATTATTATAGGAAAGAATAAATCCAGGATCCCTCTTAATCGTTTCCTCTAACTGCTGGACCGCTTTTTCGTTGTCTCCCTCCAGGTGGTAAACCCAGCCCAGGTTGTTGCGGGCCGAAGAATGATAGGGTTCCAGCTTAAGGGCGCGATAATAACTTTCCCTGGCAGCTTGATATCGCTTTAGATACTGTAACGCTAGGCCGCGATTATAATTGGCGAAGACATCGTTGGGCCGTAATTCCAGCGTTTCCTTAAATTGCTGTTGCGCCCGCTCATAGTAGCCGGCTTCGAGCAACACCAAGCCCAAATTGTTCTTTATCATAATAAAATCAGGGGTTAACCGCACCGCTTTGGTAAAATATTTAATCGCGTCCTCAAAACGCCGGGCCTGATAAGCCAGCCAGCCCAGGTTGTTATAGGCTAAAACCTTGCTTGGTTCGATTCTGACCGACTCAAGATAATGCTTCTCGGCCTTCCCGGGTGAAGAACCGTCAAAATAAATGTTGGCCAGATAGTAATGAGCGTCAGCGTTTTGGGGGTTGATGGCGAGAGCCTTTTTTAATTCTTTTTCCGCCAGCTTTAACCGATTGAATCTAATATGAATTATCGCCAAGGACAGAAGAGCGCCGTCGTTTTTCGGGTCAGACCGCACCGCCAGCTTTAATTCTCTCTCCGCCTCGCGGTAACGATTAGCGACCCGCAATGACTCGCCCAGGATATAATGAGACACCCCCTTTTGGTAACTACGGGGCACACAGCCGTCCAGAAGGCAGACAATTAAAAAAATAAAAAAAAGACGGCCACTATAAGACCGTAGGCAGGCTTTTCTCATCAGGATTTTTCTGTCTTGTCCCGCCAACTTTTCAAAAACGTTCGCGCGTCTTTGTTTTCGGGATCGAGTTCTACCGCTTCCATCATGTATTTTAAAGCCCGGGAAGTTTTACCCAGCTTCTTCAGCAAGCGTGCCTGGTGATACCTGATAACGCTGAGAGTTTGCTTGTCACCGTGTTTTTTCGCCGCGCTCCAGGCTTGTTTTAAATATTTGTCAGCTTTTTTATATTCGCCTTTGACAAAATAACCCCAGCCCAGGGTGTCCAGGTTATCCGCCATAGGCAGTTCTCTGACAGACTCCTGAGCCAGGCGCAAAGCCTCTGCCAGCTTGATGTTCTGTTCCAGGTAAAGCCAGGCTAAATTATTCTTGACCGTGGGCGAATCAGGGGCGAGTTCGATGGTTTTCTTGTAATAATTCTCCGCCTCAGAGTACTTTTTCTGATCAAAATAAATAGCGGCAAGCATCTCATAAGCCGGGGCAAAATCAGGATAATTCTCTATTATCAAAAAAAGTTGCTGCTCAGCGTTGGTAAAATCCTTCTTCTTCTGAAACAGCATCCCCAGGTAATACCTGAGCCTGATATTGTCTTCACGCAGTTCCAAAGCATCCTGAAACACCTTGATCGCTTCATCAAGCCGCTTATCCAGGACCAGAAGATTCCCCAGATAGAAATAATTTTCCATTTCCTCCGGTTTCAATGCTATCAGTTTACGGAATTGTTTTTCCGCTTCCCGGTAATCATAATCGTCAATCGCGATAAGCCCCAGTCCATAACGCGCTTCATAATTATTGACATCCAGGTAGAGAGCCTTGTCAAACATCGCCCTGGCTTGGGCGAACTTCTTTCGCGTCAGATAAAATTTTCCGGCCCGGTTTAAATATTCGACGTTCTCAGGATCATATTTTATGGCTTTGTTTAAATATTTAATGCCAGCCCGCCGCTTGCCCAGATGGAAGTTAGCCTGACTAAGGGCAAAAAGGATCGCCGGCGTTTTGGGTTGAAAGGAATCAGCCTTTTCCAGAGCTGTTAACGCTTCCGCGAACTTCGCCTGTTCCATTAAGGCCTGGCCGGTAATAAAATACTGGATAGAAAGTTCCGGCTGGATTTGTTTTTTTCTTACGACAGCGCAACCTGAGGCAAAGAAAAGAAAGGTCAAAACTACCAGACAGCAACAGCTGAAACAACGGGTATTCTTGCTATTATTCCTCATTACGAACTTGCATTCCATACTTCCTTGATGAAATAATCGTGAAACGCTCGACGGCGGTTTTCAACTCAACAACCAAGTCCTGAAGCTGACGAGCGGCGGCCGCGGATTGCCGGGAACTCACGCCGGACTGTTTGGTGACTTCCTGAATGGTTTGCATTGCCAGGGCGACCTGTTCGCTTCCGGTGGTCTGCTGCTGGGTTGCCAGAGATATCTGCTTGGCTCTTTGAGCCGCGGAACGGATCGCGTTCTCGATATTTTTCAAGACCTCGCCGGCGTCTTCAACCAGATGGGTGGCTTTTTCCACTTCCTTGGTGCCGCCTTCCATCGACAAAACAGTGGCGTTGGTGGCCGCCTGGATTTCGTTGATCAGGGAACTGATATCCGAGGTCGCCCGGGCTGATTTCTCCGCCAGTTTCCCCACTTCATCCGCGACCACGGCAAACCCCTTGCCCTGTTCCCCGGCCCTGGCGGCCTCAATGCTGGCGTTGAGCGCCAGCAAATTGGTTTGTTCGGCAATCTCGTTAATAATCTTGACAATATTGCCAATCCGCTGAGATTTTTCACCCAAACCCATAATTTTCTTGGCGGTTCCCTCAACGGTGCGCCGCATCCGGTTCATGCCGTCGATGGAATTTTCGATAATATCAACACCTTTTCTGGTGGCTTTGATAGCCTCTTCACTTTCCTTAACCACCGACTGGGAATTATCGGATATCTGACGGGCCGCGGACGAAAGTTCCTCAACCGCGGTTGTCGTCGCGTTAACCTGGACAGATTGTTCGTTGCTGCCCTGCACCTGCTCCTCAGACGCGGAACCGATCTCCGTGCTGGACGCGTTGATCTGGAAGCTGGCCTGCTGAATCTGGCTGACCAGGTTGCGCAGGTTGTCAATCATCTGGTTAAAAGCCGCCGAGAGACGACTCATCTCATCGTCGCCAAAAATCTCAGCGGTAACCGTTAAATCGCCCTGGGCCGCCGTATCAACCACAACCAGCAATTCGCTAACCTGCCGTTGCAGATTAGCCCTCAGGCCCTCCGCCATTTTCCGGGCTTCTTCAGCTTTGAGCCGATTAGCCTGCTCCTCGGCCATCAAATCCTTCAGGTTAGAAGTCACCTTCTTAAAGGCGACCGCTATTTTGGCGATCTCATCAGATTTAGGCACCTCAATTTCGTACGAGAGATCACCGGAGGCGATACGGTTTGTCCCGTGGATCAAAGCCTGCACACCTTTGGTCACGCTTATTGAAATGGAGAGAGCGATAAGAATAGCGATCAGTACGCTGAGCGCGAAAATCGAAAAATAAATCCGTTTAGCGGCAGTCACCTTTTTATAAGCAGCCGTATTTTCCTCAAAGAGAGCGGCAAAGGTTTCGTTTTCGATCTTGTGGACATAATCCTTTACCTTTTCTCCATAACGAATGACGGAATCAGCCATTTCCTCAATGTTGAACTGGCGTCCGACCTCGGAAAACTTGATAAATCGGTTTATTGTCTTGCTATAGTTAACTATATATTGATCGAGTTCCGCATATCGTTCTTTCTCCCTGTCATTGGTTATCAACTGGGTTAATTCCCTGATTAAAACGCGGATATGCTCATTACCCGCCAAGGCTTTCTGCAAGGTGTTCTCCGCGGTTAGTACATGCTGATAAACAAGAACATGGTTATTGTTTATTTCATAAAGTATCTGGTTTAATTTATTTATCTGAGGGAATTCGACCTGAACCATCTTCGTTATATGAGATTGCATTAACAGGGTGTTTTGCACTGACATAACCCCCCAGCCGGCAATTAACAAAATAATGATAGTAAAACCCAAGTATATTTTTTTTAACATGGTCTCTCCCTAGTAATTCACTCTAAGTCCAGTTCGATTACTTTAGAAACGCTGTGGTTATGATCATCCGTTCGGTTAAAAACACTGACAGCCATCCTGACTTTTTTACCGACAGCGAAGACTACATCGTCAGAATTACCGGTATCAAGTTTCCTTCGAGTCTCCAGAGTCCAGACGCCGTCCATCCAATGACCTTTACCGGTAACATCCGCCGCGCTGCCGCTCGGAATTCTGAGAGTGTATTTCGGCACCCTGTCCCTCTGGTACTCGTATAAATCGGTTAAATAATATGGAGACACCCCAATGTCCCGCCGTCTTCTTAACCAGACCGTCCGACCTTCAAGAGTATTAACCCTGGTCGCCCTTAAAGCTTTTTCAGTCGTTATCATATGACGCTTATCATCCAGATAACCAAATTCATTCGTGCGATAAGCTTTCCAGTGCCAGATGTCGTTTATTGTGTCCTCAGGAACGATCATACAGCCACAAAAATTATCGGTGATTCCAAAAGCGAAGACAAAGCGGTCCTCCTTAACGGAACTTTTATCCTCGACATATTCTTTTTTATTCTTGTCCCAGACTAAAAAGACATGTTTATCGTCTTTGGTGGAGTCCCGCCAAATGGCCAGAAAACTAATAGATTCGCCATCATGAACAGCTTTCAATTGGACCTTGATAATGCCGGAACCCGGCCCTTTTCGCCACTTGGGGTTCGCGGTGAGATACGCTTCATTAATTGACTTTACCACGACTTCAACGCCTGGTATTTTATCCCACAGGGGGTCTGCCAAGCCGTCGATTTCGGGTAGCTTCGCCACCCTTTTAGCTGTTAACAGGGCAACGGGTTCGGTAAGCTGGGCGGCGTATAAGGCAACGCCACATGATAACAGCAGGCAAACAACCACAAACAGAAAGCCCCGATCTTTTATCATGTTCCCTCTCCATAAATTACCTGATGTCATTATTCTCCACCTTTCGGTTATTATAACTTAAAAAGGGCTTATTCAGCAGGGAAACCTGTTTTTCCAAACCCGGCGGTTTTTCCGGATAAAACTCTGATTTTCTTAATCACATAATAGAATAATTCGGCGTTAAAACCAACGACTTTATTTACTTTTCTGAAAACGCCGCTGAAATATTCATTTTTGGGGATAGTGGTTAGCAAATTCAATTTTATCCGATAGCGGTTGGCGAGATTATAATTTTACCTAAAGAGATTTCAGGTAATATCTGGCTGTTGGTAGCCATTTCTTTTCTTTTTCCAGCCCCTTGGCGTGTTCAAAATATTTTTTCCAGGCGTTTTTGGCTTTTTTCTTATCCTTCAGTTTATTGTTGTAAATCAGCGCCATATTGTAATAAGCCGCTACCATCTCAGGATTGATCCCGGCAACCAGCTCGAACTGGGCCAGCGCTTCCCCGGCCTGATCTTTGGCCAGGTACACCAACCCCAGCAAATATTGGGCCTCGGTATAGTTGGGATCAATTTCCACGGCTATTTTATACTCCCGTATCGCTTCGTCATAGCGCTTTGATTTAGCGTAAACATCCCCTAGGGCGAGATGGGCCTCGGCGTTATAGGAATTGATCTTGAGAACCTGTTTATACAAGGTTATCGCTTCAGCGAAGCGGTTGCGGTAGAGGTGGTTGTCAGCGGCCGCCATCCATTTTTTCACCACCCTCTTGACGTTCAAATCCGCCTTTTCAGTATATTCTGAATCAGGATAGTCATAGACCAACTTCAGCCAGAAAGCGAGCGCTTCGTTAGCGGGACCAAACTCATCACGGATTTGCGCCATTCTGTCCAGTGCTTGTGGAACATACTTGCTGTCCGGCGCCTTCCGTTGCACTTCCTGGTATTTCAGGAAAGCCTTTTCGGCGTTAAGGCGAATTTGAGGATCCAGATAGGCCTCTTTTATTACTTCTTCTTTCTTCTTTTTATATAATATTTCCGCCGATCTTATCAGCTCTTTGGCTTTAGCGTCTTGGTTCTCGACACTTCCTTCACAACCCGAGAGCAAGCAAAACAAAGCGATAAGCAACAACTTGGCAAGGTAAGAAACTTTACTTTTCATAATTAACGTTAAATATAAGCAAGTTGACGGCGATTGTCAAGCAAAAAACAAGCAGGAGCGTAACGCGTCAGTGAAATGGGGGAGGGGTTAAGGTAATGTCCGGGAGCAGTCGATAAGCAGGACATGAGTTATTGCGAGGTCTGTTGCGAAAAACAACAGAAAACTGATGCCCTCTGCGAAGAAGTAATCAGGCTGCAAGCAAAGTTGAACCTCCAGGAGCGCAAGGTACACAAGAAATATGAGTTCAGCTACAAGGTGGCGATGGTGAGCACCTCGAAGGACAACCGGATCGTGGGAACGGACGCGCTACCCGGCAACCTTTTTTTCAAACTCGCGGTTTGAGGATTTTTTAAACTCGCTCAAGAAAAAACAGACTCACCAGCCTGCGCTCGCCCCCCGCACGAGTCTCCAAGCACTAAAACTTAAAACAGCCTACGGCAAAAAGATTATATCTGACCGCAACACGCTCTAAATAATAACAGGGAGGACGCAACGCCCTCCCTGTGAAAGTTAAATTATATTTTGCTGACCTCGGCGGCAGCCGGTCCCTTAGGTCCTTGAATCAAGCGGAACTCAACATCTTCGCCTTCTTGCAGTGTCTTGAAACCATCTCCGTCAATCGCTGTATAATGGACAAAAACATCATTGCCATCATCCTGCTCAATAAATCCATAACCCTTGCGATTATTGAACCACTTCACTTTACCAGCATTTTTCACTATAGTCCTCCATCAACAAAAAATAATTCCAGAGCCCTATGCTTTAATCAACACTTAATTATCTTACGACTTAAAAAAAACATTGTCAAGCAGATTTTTTCTTTTTTACCAAAGGATTAGGCTACTCACTGAAAACAGTAAACACAAGATTACAGGCTTTACCAGCCATTATCATTTATTAACAACTCATACAATCTTTTCCTCGGGGCAAGGTGACAGTATGATTATTTTGCCTGTCCCTTCTCCGGAATAGTTTGCCGAAGACTCGCTTCCAACTCCTCAAGATGCTTACGCGCCCTTTTGGTCCAAAGGTTCTTGGGACTGATTTCAATGAACTTTTTCAGAACGTGGTAAGCGTTATTGGTAAACCCTAACTCT
>JAJRWM010000018.1 GCA_024276815.1 bacterium | reverse complement strand
GAGTAACGTTTAAACTCATACTGACCTCTACTTTCAATATGTATATTTAATGCAAGCTCATCCAGAAGCGAACCAAAACCTTCCAAACAACTTACGGGATAAGGCATCACAGTTAATTTGACAAAGGGCCAACCAGGTAATTGAATGAAGGCGAAACCTCAGGTAAGTTTAACATTTTAGCCAACCACTCACAAGTGGAGATATCAATACCAGAGCGTATGGTGATTATAAAAAAAGTATTCCAGAAAAAAAATCCGACGACAGCTGATATTCATAAAGTTATTTTTGGGTTTATTTAACAAGTATCTTTATAATATATTGCCATATCTGTTTTTTTGCGTTTTTCAAAAAGATGAGCGACACGACTCGCAGACAATTGAGAAGTAAAGTTAATCATTCGAAAACTCCGCAAGCCGGTCAAGAATGAACCGCTCTTTCGTTTAATTTATTTGATTTTTGACCGGAAAAAGGGTACACTCCCATTAATTGGGGGAGGTAACGTGTACGCATACTTCTATGGTAAGCTGATCGATAAGCACCCGGCTAAAATAGTGCTTGAAGTCGCCGGAATAGGCTACGAAATCTCCATTCCGCTTTCCACTTTCAGCAAATTGCCGCAACTTGGCAAACAAGTCAAAATTAACGTCCACTGTTGCATTAAAGAAGATTCCCACGAGTTATACGGCTTTTTAACCATTGAAGAAAAGAGCCTCTTCCAGGAGCTTATCTCGATCTCCGGATTCGGACCCAAGGGAGCCATCAGCGTCCTTTCCTCAATCTCCGTACCGCTCTTTGTTAACGCTGTAAATTTCGCCGATACGGCTACTTTGACCTCGATCTCCGGAATCGGCCAGAAAACCGCTCAAAGACTGATCCTGGAATTAAAAGGTAAAATCGACCTTCAGGGGGACAGCGTCACTGTCGAATCAGGCCCGGGAGTTATCAGCGATAATCGGATCAAGGACTCCATTGACGCCTTGGTCTCACTGGGATACAGCTTCCCCAAAGCCCGGAAATCAGTGGAAAAAGCGGTCGGCCAACTCGATGAAAATACCGCGACCGAAGATATTATACGAGAAGCGTTGAAAAAAGGAGGGAACTAAATGCCCCTGGTAACGATCAGAATGTATGAAGGACGCACCAATGAACAAAAAAAAGCCCTGGTGCGGGAGGTTACCGACGCGGTTGTACGAACAACCGGAACTTCTGAAGATCATGTCTGGATCATTATTGATGATGTGCCTAAGTCTAACTGGGGCATGAAAGGCAAATTATCCAGCGAAGCATGATTATTCCAATATTTTGAGGTAATTTATGAAAATACTTGTTACCGGCGGAGCCGGTTTTGTCGGTTCACACCTGGTTGACTATCTGGTTGAGCAAGGTCACGAAGTTACTGTTTATGACAACCTTGATCCCCAGGTGCATGGACCTGAGCAAAAGATTCCCGATTATTTAAATTCCAACTGTCATTTTATTCAGGGCGACATCCTGGACAGCGACAATTTTTGTCAGGTTATCCAGTCCGCTGAAGCGATCGTTCATTTAGCCGCCGCTGTATGCGTTGGGCAAAGCATGTATGAAATTCGTCATTACGTTGAGGTAAACACCCTTGGCACCGCTATTCTTTTAGATATTTTGGCCAATAAAGAGCATAAAATCAAGAAAATGATCGTAGCCTCCTCAATGTCGATTTATGGCGAAGGAACCTATAATTGTAATGATTGCGGCATTGTTTACCCGCCGCTTCGCAGCGTAGAGCAGTTTTCGGCCCGGGACTGGCAAATTTACTGTCCGACCTGTCAGAAACCAGTCCAGCCTGTCCCTACCCCTGAAAGCAAACCGCTGCAGCCAACCTCGATCTACGCGATTTCGAAAAAGGATCAGGAAGAAATGAGCCTTTCAGTCGGCAGAGCATACAATATTCCCATTGCCGCCCTGCGTTTTTTTAACATTTACGGTTCCAGACAGGCGCTCAGTAACCCCTATACCGGGGTCGCGGCCATATTTTCCTCGCGCTTACTGAACAATCACCGGCCGATTGTCTTTGATGATGGCCGGCAAAGCCGTGACTTTATCCACGTTAAGGATATATCGAGAGCCATTTATACGGCGTTAATGGACAACACCGCTAATTACCAGGTTTATAACGTCGGATCGGGAACCCCCATCTCGATAAAAGAAATAGCTGAAACATTAAGCGATAACCTGGGGAAAGACCTCGCGCCTGATATTATTGGCAAGTTCAGGGCCGGTGATATTCGGCATTGTTACGCCGATACCGGAAAAATCGAATCCGAGCTAGGCTATAAACCAAAGATTGATTTTTCAACCGAAGGAATAAAGGATTTATCCTCCTGGGTAAGGGAACAGGTCGCTGATGACCACGTCCAGGAAGCCACCCAAATTTTATTTGATAAAGGGCTTGCGCGCTAAATAAATTCATAGTAACATCTCCGCAAATCAATATTGAAAATCGTCTGTGTGTTTTTAAAACAGGGCAAGATATTGCGGTTTTAGTTGACAATTTTTATCATATTTGTTTTCCCCATATGCCAATCTTGTTAAGTTTATATGTTAATTGGTACCTGTTTATCCGCATACGATATTATCAATATTAGTATATTTTTTAGACTCAGTAGTCAGTTTTTTATTTTTTGGCAAGTAATTATTTTTTCTGAAACGCGTTTCTATCTGAAGTCAATATTTTCTCTGAATCAGCTCTAAGAACCCCTACCCAGCGAATGACTTTATGATTAGTATTTATATAATTACACGTCAGAGATGTCTTGTTTTTTTACTCTGTATTTTTTAACATATCAAGCAAAATAATAGAAGCGATTTTCGGTGATATTCTTACGACAACGCGCCGCTTGAGGTTGTTCCGCCAAAGCAAAACAGGCATGGCAACCAAGGCCCCTATCTTGCGGTCATATCTCCTGAAAACCGGCAGATAATCCTGAATATCATTTTGCGAACAGTAGCGCTGTGCGTTTTTAATCCGGCGTGTTTCGGCACAAGAAATAAAACCTAACCACTCTCCCACATAAATACCTCGATATATCACTTATTTGACTTTTTTTATCTTATTGCTAATCAGGAATATTTAATTTATATGATTATATCTAATAAACGATATACGACTTGAATTATTATAAATATTAAAGAAATAATACCGCGCCAGGATAGTTTTATTTTTTAATTGCCTGACAGTTAAGAATATTTACTTTGTCTTTTTACACTCGATAACATATAAATATATGCTTCTATTTTTAGCGTTATGATCAATTATTTTTAGCGCTTTTTTAGTCCAGCCCCCCTTTTTCTGAGGAATAACGCCATATCGCAGGCGCTAACATCACCTTATATAGCCAGCAGTTACACAGAAACAACACATTGCGATCCTGTTAACGCTCTTTTCCAGGTATTGGAGCTATTGACTTCATAAACGATTGCTACACATGGCATTTTATTCATAAATAGTCTTACTGGTCGAGTTTTTGCGGGACGCCAACTCGCTCAACCTGAGCCTGAACCAACCTTAAACATTATCGTTATCAATGCCGACCGGTTTTTAGGCTCCAAGGAAACCAGGAGATAATTTATTGTTTGCCGTTAGTTATAAATTCTAATAAAATGTCTTCAAATATGATAACTATAAAAACCCGCCCAAATCATCAATCCCGGAAGCGTTTATCCCTTGTCATCTGCGTTTTGGTCTTTTTGATATCATTAGCCGTCTTCCTGAAAAAAATGGCTCCTACGATCTTTTTAGGCGATAGCGGAGAATTAACAACCGCCGCCGTCGTAATGGGAGTCCCCCACCCCCCAGGCTCGCCGCTGTTCTGCCTGATTGGTAAATCCTTCTCGTTCATGCCCCTGGGCAGCCAGGCTTTCAGGATAAACTTACTATCCGCTTTTTTTGGCTCACTTACCCTGGCGATTGTTTTTTTGCTTCTTGTCGAACTACGGCTGAATCATTTTAACGCCTTCCTGATGTCGTTGTTTTTCGGCTCAGGGTTAACGTTCATTAATATTACCGCCGCTACGGAAGTGTATAGCCTGCAACTGTTTATTACTTCACTGCTCCTATACGTGTTGTTAAAAAACACCGCGAGATCAATGTTTACCGCCCTGTTTCTTTGTTTTCTGGGCGTTGGCGCGCATATTACCAGCATATTTACCTTGCCGGCCATATTATTCTTTTGGCCGGCCGGCCAAAGACGCCGGAGACAAGCCCAGAAGTACTTCATCACCTCGGCCATGCTGGGGCTGGTGATCTTTCTGTATTTACCGCTCAGAGCCGTAAACAAGCCGCTATTCAACTGGGGGAACACGGTTAATCTGAACAACTTCATCAATCACGTCAGCAACAAAAAAGACGCTCATTTGCTGGCCCAAATAAAACCTGAAACGATACTCGTTAACGCGAAAAACTTCTTCGCCTATCTATCCGACACCTTTACCAGTGGTGGTGTTTTCCTGTTAATCATAGGGATTTACCTTAGCCTCAAAAACAACTTCCGAACGGGAATATTGTTAATCGCGCTGATCATACCCTGCTTTTTCCTCTACCTGCCCCTGCCCCGCCTGCCCAGAGCGCACTTATACGCGCCGGTGTTCCTGGGCTTACTGTTGCTGTTTTCAGCCGTATTTGACGAGCAAAATAAATTTTACGGCTCAAAATACTTAAAACCATTGGTGATTACCTGCCTGATTGTCTTGAACCTGTGGCGTTTCAGCCCCCAAGCGAGCGAAAGGAACAACTACGCTGTCTATGACCACGTGTCCTCCTTCCTGAAATCAGCCGCCCCCTGTTACTATTTGATAACCAGCGGAGATATTACCCAGTACGGCATTCTTTACCTGAAAACGATTGAAAGTCTCAGACCCGATGTTTCATATAAACTTAATATGCCTGACCTTTACCGGCTATACCCCACAATGGAAGCCAACTCCGACCGAAACCGCAAACTGTCAATACTGGCCCAAAGACCGCTTCAGTTCACCTGGAAAGGGCTTACGCCTTACAGGACAGATATCCCCTTGAAATCAAACGGTGTTCTGTATGTGTTAAATCCCGCTCCGCCTGATTTGAAACTTTCCTCTTTCTCCTATCGGGGCTATAGTAAAATATCTCCCCAAAAAGATTTCTGGTACCAGTACCTGCTTATTAACCGCCGGCAAAACCAGGCCGCCTACTATTCCGGCCGCAAGAAGTTTGCCAAGGCCGCGGCTTTGCTGAACGAAGCCCTGGATGTCGGCTATGATACCGGCGTTTCCCTTGACCTGGCAAAGATTTATTTAGCGACAAACGACCTGACAAAAGCAAACGCTATAATCAACGAACTGTACCGGAAAAGACCTCAGCTATCAACAGTCGTCAGTCTGAAAAAATAGCTGGAGTTAAAAAAAGAGCGTGATGCCTTGTAGCAATGCGACCTGCTCTCTCACGGGCAACTCGCTCAATCCGGCCAGGACCGGTTACAAGCCCTGTCCCTCCAGCTTAAAAGCGAGCGACATCTCGTTAAAAGCCTTCCGGGCCAGACCAAGCCGTTCGAAATTACGAGCCAGTTCACGATGTATCGGGCCGATATCAAAAGCCAGGGCTGAACTTTTAGCCAGCAATTCCTCGCCGCGGCGGCCAGTTGAACCAGCGGCCAATGACAAATAATAACGGGACGCCAGGTAGCGGGAAGCGTAATCAGCAAATTTTTCCTCAAACCTGAATGGTCTGTGAACTGATTTCAGGTTTAAGCCGGGCAGCGCTGAGTAGAGAAGGCCAGCGAAGGTTGTGGGCACGGTGATCCGCCTGGTCAGAACCGCCAGATAAAAGGGGTATCCCAGGGTTAAGGCCTGATTTATGCTTTGATAATTAAAGGATTGATTGTATATCTTATCCCCGTCCAGATTCTCGAAAACCGGCTGAAAGGGTTCCCGGTTAAAGTCAAACACGGCTAAATCAGGACGTTTACCCTCAACCAGCGAAGCGTAGACAACCGGAAATATCTCAAAATCCTCCCTTAAAAAGAGTTTCCCCCGATCTACCGGCGTTTCCAGCACACGATGAGCGTAATCAAGAGCTAAGTGATAATGACTGAAATCACTCTCCTGAAAGTTCCGGCCGATAAAGATGAGCGGAACGGCCAGTAAGCCCACGCTCAGCCATTTACTGGACGTCAGATCGAGCAGGTATCGCAGGCCGGCGAAGACCCAGATCAGTATTATCAGTTGATCTAAAAGGTAAAACTTCGGCCCCAGATGAAGCGCCCGGGTCAAAGTCGGGTAGTTAAGGGCCGCGCCGGTGAACAGCAGATAAACAGCGAACAGCGACAACCAGATAATTGTTTTTTCCCGGGAACGTTTAAACAAATAATAAATACCCGGAACGGCCAGCCAAACCAGATACAGCGGTAATTCCCCGGACACGATGCGGCCGAAATAGCCCACCTGGGCAAGTAAACCGGCCAGGGTGCGCTTCTGCTTGACCTCCTTGTATTGCAGCCGGGTAACCTGGGCCGAGAAATTAGTAAGATTGTCCGCCTTGCCCCAATTGAGATTAGGCGATCTCGCCGCCCTGATTGGCAAATAGCTGAACAAACCGCCGGTTAAACAAAGCAGGAGCAGCCCCACTAACAACTTGCGATGATTATTCGCCAGTTTCCAGAAAATCAACGGAAAAAGAAACAGGCTCTGATAGTGGCCGATTAAACTCAGCCCCCAGATAAACACCGTCAGATGCCATGATTTACCGGAAAAAGCCAGCCAGATCACGCAAAGCGCCAAAAACAAGGTCAGCGCGTAAACCTCGCTGATAACCGCCTGACGCCAGACCGTCACGAGAAAAGCGGCCGTCAAGGCTCCGGAAAGGCTGACTGTATAACCAAAGTGACTGGCGCGCATCAGGAAAAATAAAACCATCATGGCCAAAGCAATAGCGGTCAAAGACGCAAGATTGGCCCGCCAGGCAATCGGCCCCAAGGGTAGCCGGGTAAAAAGACTGGTGAAGAGAGTGTAGAGAGGATAGCCGGGCGGATGAGCGACGCCCAGACCATAAGCCGCGCTGACCAGTTCCCCGGAATCATCAGGAGCGATCGTCGAAGCAGCCGTGGTTAAATAGACGCCAAAAACAAACAGAAACAGGATGACGGGAGTGAAAAGAAGATAACGTTTACTCATTTTCAGTTTAATCGGAAGAAAAAGACACCGCCTAAAATCATCCCCAGGATACTGAAGACGTTGATATCAACGCCCAGGTAAAAATCAAGCAGGAGAACGTTCAGGTTCAGATGAAGCGGCAGATCAATCGTGACGCCGACGCTCACATACCGGAAAATCAGGCTGTTGGGATTGAGCGCCAGCCCCGCTATCCGACCGAAAACACTGCCCACCAGGAGAGAAAGTATCAACACCAGCAGGAGCGGGAAAACTTTTTTAAATTCATATACGATTTATCAGACCCTCTCGACGTTGATAAAACGCCGCTCCTGACGCTCCATCTTCTGGTTTACCAGCCGGCTCAGGAAAAAAGACAGGACGAAAAACAAACCGCCCGCGAGCGCGCCTGCCAACCCGGCTTTCGCGGGGTCGCCGTATTTATTCATGAGATACCAGCCGAAAAAATACCCGATAAACATATCCAGCAAAGGCACAATATACACAACAAACGAAGCGAGAAGCAGGTTGCGCCCTTCAATGCTGATTTTAACCTTGTCGCCAACTGAAAAATTGCCGCTGTTAGGCACCGTCAGCCGCATTTCCTTCTCATGACCTGAAGAGCAGACCCCGCAGGCCCGGCAGCGGCTGCTTGGAGAAAGACTGACCGAGATCATCCCGCCGGCCGCCTCTTTGATGACACCGGTTTCCTCGATACATTCAACATTCATTTGAAATTATCCGCCAATCTGTTGGTAATACCATAACTCAAATATCCTACCAGAACGCCGGCCGGGATGGCAAATAAAATCAAGGTCGGCAATAAAAGAACGAGACCAAGCTCGTTGAGTTTCAAAGCGTTAAAAAATAATAAATAAGCGACCAGCAACTGGCTGGTATTATGAGTCAGAGCACCCAGAACACTGATCCCGATAAAAGTCACTCTCGGATACAAGTAACGGTAAATTACCGCCATCAAAGCGGTGCTGGTTAGCCCGCCGACAAAGCTCAAAACAAAAGACGGACTCATAAACGTCCCCAAAACCAGCGCGCCCACCACCGTTCTCAAAAAGGTCACCGCCAACGCCTCGGTAGCGCCCATCAGATGGATCAGAACCAAAGCGACAGTGTTGGACAGCCCCAGCTTTACCCAGGGCAAGGGACGAGGCAAGGGCGCTTCGATGATATGGATCATCAGGGCCAAAGCCGTAAATATCCCCAACTGCACTACCCGCCTTGAGCTGAACCTGGTCGGAATTTCACTGGGTTGTAGCGTCAAGGTCGGAATTACTTTTTCCACCAATTTTAATCACCACGCCATTGGGAACACAGATCAAAGCCTCGCCGCTCCTGTGAATCGGTCCCATTTTCACGCAGGTCCTGCCGGGACAGTGTACCTCAATGACAGCGACCTGTCTTTCCTTAATCTCAATTATCATCGGCCCGTTTACGCCGGGAATATTAAAGGTCTGATCCTGGTTCAAATCAAGTACGTCAAGTTCACGGTTATTCTGATAAATCTCAACCAGCTCGCCGGGACGCATCATGACCTTTGCCCAGAGTGAAATCGCCCCGGCTGAAAGCAAAATGACGATAATGATAACAAGATCAAGTCTGCTGGGCTTCATATTTAAATCCCTTACTTTTAGTAATTGTACCATCCTGAGCGATAATCAGCGCCTCTAATCCCTTGACACTCTGAACCAGCTTCATTCCCTCTTCCGGACCAAGAATAAAGATCGCCGTGGCGTAGGCGTCAGCGGCCGCAGGATCGGGGTAAATCACCGTTACGCTTCGGCAAAGCGGCGCCGGCCTACCGGTCTTCGGATCAAGGATATGATGATAACGCCTGCCCTGGTAAAAAAAGAAACGCTCGTAATCGCCCGAGGTTACCACCGCCGTGTCGGTAACCCGCAATTTGCCGATAATACCCAGTCCCCGGGGATTCCTGATGCCCAGCAGCCAGGGACTGCCGTCGGTTTTAAGTCCACGGACGACGATGTCGCCGCCGGCGTTAATCAAAAAGTTGCCAATACCGGCCCGTTCCAACAAACGCGCCGCCCGCTTCAAGGCATACCCCTTGGCAATCCCGCCCAGATCAATCCTGAGCTTCGGCTCAGCGACGAAAAGAGTGTTGTCCGCCCCGTAACGTATTTTTTGATAGCCCACATATTTTAAGGCCTCATCAAGTTTTCTCCGGCCAGGTATCACTTTCTTGGTTTCATCAAAATTATACAGCGTAATCACCGGCTCCAGCGTTACGTCAAAAGCTCCGCCGGATACCCGTGACACTTCGTCAGCCTGTTTCAGGAGATTATACAGCTCAGGGTCAACCTTCAGCGTCGCCTCAAAGCGGTTATTAAACCCGGAGACCGCGCTTCGGGGCTTGAACCTGCTCATTAGCCGGTCAACACGGTTAAACTCGTTAAAAACGACTTCCACGCCGCGCCCGGCGATTTTCTTCGGGACGCCGCTGAGCTTGACCTCAACCAGAGTGTCCATAATCAGCCGGGTATCATCGTAGACCTTCGGCTTCATCGTACACGAAGCAAGAAAAATCAAAATGATTATTGGGGGAAAGAAATTATATTTCATAAATTCAAAGTCTTCGCGGGGGAACCTTTTTCAAACTTACAGTTTGAGGATTTTTGCCTTCGGCACTTTTAATCCCGCTCGCAAGCTGAGTTGCTCACTTAGTGAGATTAAAGCAGGCTCACCAGCCTGCCCAGCCCTCTTTTCAAAAACTTCGGGTATGATGATTGCGACTAAAGACCTCGCAATCATGGTAAGTCATAGTTATCATCATCCGAGTAGTTCCCAATTTCCTTCATCATCATAGTTCCAAGATCCAGGCTTCCCCCCGCATAGCCTTTGCCCTAAATCCTTTGATTGATTTTCGCTTTTGCTGTTTAATTAGCTGGTTTGGCGCAGCGGAAGCCGTAGTTATAGTAACCATCGTCCGGGTTATTCCAGTCACGTACGGTTGGCCTTATCTCGCTTTCGTCATCGGACCACGAGCCACCGCGGATAACCTTGCCGCCGCTGGCTATCGGACCGGTGGGATTATCCTTCTCGCTGACACTGTAATAGTCTCCGTCATACCAGTCATTGCACCATTCCCAGACATTACCCATCATGTCGTATATTCCCAGCTTGTTTGGTTTTTTCCGCCCAACAGGATGAGTTTCGCTCTCAAGATACCAGGCGTATGCGTCAAGATTAATGTCCCTCGCGGAATTGTCCTTACCCCCACCCCTGGCGGCATACTCCCATTCCGCCTCGGTTGGCAGACGCTTCTTTACTTTGCGGCAATATTCCCAGGCGTTGTTCCAGGAGACGTTCTCCACCGGGCAGTTATCACAATCCCTGAAGTAGGAAGGGTTTTCACCCATGATCTTCCGATATTCAGCCTGAGTCACCTCGTATTTGTCGATAAAAAAATTACTCACAGTGACTTTATGCGCCGGTAGTTCATCCATCGAGCCGCTTCCAGCGCTATCACCCATCACAAAAGAGCCGCCCTTGATAAAGACCATGCCTGAGACATCGCCTCCGCCGGAGGCGATAAACTCATCCTGCTCATTTTCCCGCTTTGCTGATTCAGCCTTTTTGTTCTCCGCGTCTTTCAGGGCGATCATTTCCAGCTTTTGTCCGATTAATTCAGCGATCGACTTTTCAATGTTTTTTTCCAGTTCCTTTTCGCTGCCGGTAAAAGTCGTGGTGACGATGTTTTTCGTTTCATCCGGCGCCTTATACACCAGTTGCAGGTTAACCATGCAGGTCTCCCCCAGCTTGTGGAAACTGCCCGTTAACAAATCATTGACTCCCAGGCTGTCAAGCCTCGCGAAAAGACAGGAGTTGCTATCACAATCAAGCAGGATGCCCTCAAATTGAACCTTGAGACTTTCTTCTCCGCCCGGCATTTTATCCCGCCAGGCTTGTAACAGGGCGAAATGGATTGAACTGTTCATCATGTCTATTAACTTCCGGTCAACATTATTGGTCTTCAATGAGTAAACGGCGACGGCCGGCTTGGCAACGGCGACGGTCGGTCGGCTAAAGAGCGGGCTAATTAAAACAAAGCAAAAAATAATCTTAAAATACTTTTTCACAGGTATCAATTCCCTCTGTCCGGACAAGTTGATTTTATTTCAGGATATCTATTATTTCCTGAAATTTTTTCTCGGTGGCAATGCTTAGCGGCGTTCTGCCGTCAATCGTTTGAGTTTCTTTTTTCGCTCCTTTTTCGATTAACATCTTAACCATCTCCGGATTACCCCCCGCAGCGGCAAAATGCAACGGCGTTTCGTTATCGCTGGTCTCATCATTAACATCGGCGCCGTTGTCTATTAATAATTCAGCAATGTCCTGATGGTTATTAATCACGGCTAAAATCAAAGGAGTTTTACTTTCATAGTTCACAGCGTTAACGTCAGCGCCGTTCTTGATTAACAGGCCGGCAATTTCCACGTACCCCTTGGCGGCGGCAAAATGCAGAGGATGCTCGCTGTTTTCCGTCTCCGCGTTAACGTAAGCGTTATCCTGCAAAAGCAGCTTGACAACCCCCAGGTGACCGTTCTGGACAGCTACATGAAGCGGTGTCAGACCTTTTGTCGTTTTCGCCTCCAAATCAGCCCGGTTATCCAAAAACAACTTGACTACCCTTTCACTGCCACGCTGAGCGGCGATATGCAGCGGCGTCTCTTTATATTTAGTGCCAAATTCCAGGCCGGCTCCCTCGGCTAACAACAGGTCGGCAATTTCAGCAAAATCTTTCTCCGCGGCAAAATGAAGCGGGGTCATGTCTCTCTTGGCATTGCCGCTGATATAGGCTCCATTGGCGATCAGCACATCAACGATCTCAATATAACCATGGATTACGGCGAGGTGAAGCGGGTAGAACTTGTCCTCGTCCCTGAAATTGGGATAAGCTCCCTCAAGCAGCAGCCGGTAAACCTTTACTTTATCACCGGCGACTACCGCGTCACGCAGTTGATCAGCGCTGAGCCAGTTGGTTGGTTGCAGGATCAAAAGTATTAACAGGAAAAAATAAAGTTTTCTCCAACCAGCCCCGTAACCATTCATAAGGGTGGTCCGCCAAGATTTATACATACCAAAAGTGTAACAGATTTGCACACCCTTAGCATCAAAAACATCAATTTATCGAAAACTGGTAATGGGCTGTTTTGGGAAGACGCCGTGAACCGGGGGGAAGGTTGTTTTCAGGAGGAGTTAAGAGCGGGACAACCTGATTCAGTCAGCCTTTTTCCGAAACCACCAGGAACTGATACTGGAAACGATGAAGATAGACAGCCCGCCATACAGAAAAGGGAATCCCTGCTTCTGCCCATTGACAATCGCGACCAGACCCAGTATGGTCAGGATACCGGATAACAGACGAATTTTACCGCTGAGATTGCCGGCTTTTTCAAGCTTGTGCTCAGTCGCGTCTTCCAGGACACGTGTTTCCAGGGAGATATCATCGAGCAGATTGGAGCATCCGGGGCAAACGACTGTGTCATCGGCAATTTCGATATCACATTCCGGACAATTTATCACCATCATCCCTGCTCCCCTCTCCACTTTTAATTATCCATTCATCAATGTAATAATATCATATACTAAAAAACGCACGCAAGAGTTTCATTATTTACTTTGATATATTCTGCTGAACCGGCTTTTTCAGATTTTAAAAATTATGAAAAAACGGGGCGTATTCCAGGTTTGCCCGGCAGGATAATAATTCCCCAAAAGAGTATACAGCTTTGCCAGAAGGGATTTAAGGTGTTTTCCCGGCTGCAACCGGCGACCAGGCGGGCAGGCGGTCGTCCTTGGGATTCTGGGTGATATTTTTCAGGTACTTGCTGCTGAGATTCATAACATAGATTTCGTTGTTACCCTCACGGTCCGAGGAAAACGCCAGCCAGTTACCGTCCGGCGAGAAGGTCGGGGAGAGGTCGTCAGCCTGGTTTTTCGTGATATTCCTGAGCGCTGTTCCATCCCGGTTCATTAAATATATTTCGTAGTTCCCGTCCCGGGTGGATTCAAAGGCAATTTTCGAACCATCAGGCGAGAGCACCGGGTTGAAATTTGGACCGCCGTCATCAAGCAGCTTTCTTACAGCGCCGTTTTCAATGGTCATTTCAAACAGTTGACTGGGCGTGCCGCTACTGTACATTATGCCGTTGTCACGATCAACCAGATGAGGAAAAAACTTGTCCTCGCCACCGCTGGTCAGCCTTTTTTCCGAACCCGAGAGAAGATCATAGAGGATGATTTCATATTTATCATTCCGTAAAGAACAAAAGGTTAAAAAATTCCCGGTCTCACCCCAGTCAGGCGTAACGTCCGGCACACGATTGTGAGTAATCAAGCGCTCCTCATCGTTCCGCATATCAACCACCACAATCTCGTAATTGCGGTTGCGGCGGCTGCTGTAGACAAGTTTTTGGCCGTCCGGAGACCAACTGGGATAAAAATCAGTGCTGAGATTCGCGCTTATTGATTCCGGGTATCGTTCATCCGCTTGCAAACGATAGATATCCCAATCGCCGTCACGGTTTGAGCAAAAAACAAGCTCCGCGTTCAACTGGGTTAAAAAAGGGACCAGTATCTCATCTTTTTCAATCCCGGTTATCCGCTGGGCCAGGATGGAAAAATTACTGAGAAAACCCTTTTTTGAACTGTCGCTTTCCTGAATAAAAATTTCCAGACTCTTCTTGTCAAAAGCGTCCAGAACCTGGACCAGGATCACGTAGTTTTTTTTCGGCGCTTTCTGAATGCTGACGGCGAAGACCAGGTCGGCGTCCAGTTGATCGGCCATGTAAAAATAATATTCGTTTGATTTTCGGACTTCGGGGTCAGGCTCATTCATTTTCACAGCCATAGCCTTGACTTCCGCATAAGGAATCACCAGATATTTACTGTCTTTGGCGATTTCATCATAGAAAGCTTTTTCCAGGAACTCGATCTGTTTGGGGTGTAAGCCTTCATTGGCGAATGGCGGAATGCAGACCCGCATGGCACCGCCGCTCTCCGCACCGACATTTACGGGCAAAGCGAGAATGATGATAAAAATCGGAATCAGGAATAAGACTGAACGTTTTAGCGAATTAATCTCAGGCACGGTCCAAAAGCGTATCATTGATTATCAATCGACAAACCTGCTCGGTCACCACGGTTAAATGAAAAGCTTCGGTAATATCTTTGCCCCGGACAAACGATCCATGACCGCGAACAATAACCACCTTGTTTTCATTGAGATACGGAGGAATCTTGGCGGGCGCCAATTCCAGATATTCGTCATAGGGTATGAAAACAACAGGTATCTCAGGCAGATAGTAGCGACCTTCAAGATCAATCGGAACTATTTCCTCAAGCTGGAAAGACAAGGCCACCGCTGAAGCCGGATGAGCGTGGATAATCGCGCCGGCGTCGGGGAGGTTTTGATATATTTTCTGATGAACTCCCAGTTCAACAGAAGCGTTGGGATGTTCGTCATGGGAGCCATCAAGAGAGACCTTTATCACTTCCGACTCCTTGAGCGCGCCCAGGTTTGAACCATGGGTGGTAATATATAAATTATTCTTTTCCCTGATGCTGATGTTGCCGCTGAAGGGAGGGTTTATATTAGCCTGAAGCAACTGCTGGCCCACTTCTTTAATATGACCATACGCGGTAATCAAGCTCATCTTTCACCTCTGAAATATATATTTATGGCGGTTATTAATCAAAATCAAAACGCGACCGGTTGTCCAGAGCGAATCGTTTACGACGCAATCTCCTGCCATAAAAGAGAAAGCCCGCGTCACCCCGCCACGAACAACTTCCGGTTAACGAATACTATATGGCAGCCATGACACTAATTTCATCAATTGTAGCATAATAATATTGGTCAGGCAAACTTACAGCTTGAGAATACAGGGCTATTCGCTTCTTTGATTGATTCAGGTAAGATAGTCTTGACTACAATCTATGCTGAAGTATTGCGCGGTGTGATACCGGTAGCTGACGACCCTCGTTTCTCGATCTTGAAGTTAGACATTAAATCAAGAAGCTCCTGGGCCAGGTTTTTCATCTCCTGGGATGAACCGGTCAGACTTTCGGTTAAAGTCAAGGATTCCTTGATCGCTTCCGCTGATTTCTGGCTCTCACTGGTTGTTGAAGAAACTACATCGGAAACGTTTTTCATTGATTGAACAACCTCGGTAAAGGAAGCTGACTGTTCTTGAGCGGCCGCGGAGATATCATTGATTTTTCCGGTGATGTTACGTACCAGGATCAAAATGTTTTCCAGTGAATTTCCGGCCAGCGTAACGACTTCCGCGCCTTTTTCCGCATTTTCGTTACTTACCTGGATAACCTGAACGGCGTTGTCCACCGACTTTTGAATTCCGCTGATCAGCGAAGCGATCTCGCCGGCTGATTCCGCCGAGTTCTCGGCCAGTTTCCTGACCTCGTCAGCGACAACGGCGAAACCGCGTCCCTGTTCGCCGGCCCGGGCGGCTTCAATGGCGGCATTGAGAGCCAGCAAGTTGGTTTGCTCGGCGATAGAGGTTATCGCTCCCACGATGTTGCCTATTTTCTTGGCTTCATCGCTTAATTTGCTGACCGTTTCCACAGCTTCACCAGAGGAAGTTTTAAGAGCCTGCATTACATTTACGGCATCTTTGACAGAGGCTCCACCCTCTTCGGCAGCCTTAAAAGCATCCTGGGCGTTGCTGGAGGTACTTTCAGCGGAAGCAGCTATCTCCTCGGCGGAACTGTTCAATTCATTAAGGCGAGAGGACATCATATCAATTTCTTTTTTCTGGACGGACGCCCCTTTATTCAGGGTACTTAATGTATCGGCAACCGATTTGATCGAACTGTTGGTGCTTTCAATCTCCGTCAGCAGGCTGCTGGTCGCGGTATCAATTGTCTGGGAGGAAGAGATCGTCTGGCCGATCATCTGCCGCAAGTTATTCAACATGGTTCTTAAATCGGTGGCCAAGCCACCAATTTCATCGGCGCTGTCAAAGGTCGGTTCATTGGTAAGATCGCCACTGGCCACGATTTTAACAACACCGGCCAGTTCACCGAGAGGAGCGACCGTTGTCCGGGCGATAAAGAACGACGCGGTTAAGACAATCGCCATAACCAAGATCAGGGTGATTATTATTCCCCTGGTCCGCCGGGCCTTCCGGAGATCGACAGAACTCATATTCAGGCTGACTACCGCTGTGGCGATCTTATCTCCCATGTCGTCAAAAATAGTAATTGGCAGATTGAGATAACGGTTATTACCGATTTTACGGTCAAAGCTTTGTCCTTCCGTGGTAAACTGTGCCGCTTCCTCCCCCGCCAGAACACGGCCATTTTCTTCCGCTATTGAGGAGGCGAAGATTTCATTACCTGTAATAAAAGACACTTCAAAGCCGCTCATTTCCTTAAGATAATTACAATAATCTGTTGACAGGTATTTGCCAACTACAAGCGCTCCAATAAGCTCTTCCTGATTATGTACCGGCGCCGCCGCTTTAAGCGCCCAGCCGCCTTCACCTTTATGCAGGGAAGTTTCTGCCTTACCTTTTAAGGCTTCCGTTACAAAATCATTTTTCGAAATATCTTTTCCTTTTTCATCCGGGTTAGCGAAGGCCGACTGGATGATCCCGTTTTTATCAAGAACTTCCAGGTTGGTTATATCAAGATATTGGGGATATTTTTTGATTATTTTATCCAACTCAGCAGTGTCGCCGGCGAGAGTCGCGTAATACAGCGCTTCCGCGACTTCAGCATTGTTGGCGATCAGGGTGGCGAAGCCCTTGAGCGTCTCAAAATCCTTCTTTATGGTAGAAGTAATGAATCCTTCAGCCAGGGTGATTTGATCTCCTTCCCGTTCAACCTGGTTTTTGCTTTCCTGATTCTGAAGGATTAATACCAGCGCGATAGAAGAGATCAGTACAGCTAAAGAAATAATAATTAAGAATTTTCGCACAAACTTCTGGTTTTTCCAGAGATTATTAATACTCATCCTGAGCCTCCTGCGAACAATTTGAACTGTCCGTGAAGTTTTGCCACTCCGCGGTCAGTTCAAATATTGGTTTTAGTCTTAATCGCTTTTAGAAGCGGCGCCGATAAATTTTCTGGTAACAATAGCCTGTCCTTCAGGAGTAAGCATATAGTCGATATAAGCTTTCGCCTTGCCGGTCGCTTCACCTTTGGTAGCCAGTAGCAAGGGGCGGGAAATTATGTAGGAGTTGTTAAGCACATTCTCCTGGGTGCATTCAACGCCGTTCACCTTGATAACTTTAACTGTTTTGGGATCAACGTAGATTGTGCTGTCAGCTCCGATAGCGATATCAAATTTACCAACTTTGCCGGTTTCCGCACGGGTTGTTTTTACTTTGATGGCTTTTTCATCATATGGTTCCTTGTCCATGATAATCTTCTGAAAAACCTTGCGGGTCGCCGAACCCTTGTGGGAAGTGACAACGATAATCGGCTTGTCCAGCCCGCCAACTTCTTTCCAGTTTTTGACTTTACCGGTATTGATGTCTTTGAGCTGCTGCTTGGTAAGATTATCAATGGGATTTTTCTTGTTGACGATTACGGCGATGGCGTCCCAGCCAATGAAATAGGGAACCAGCCCGGCGTCTTTTTCCTTTTGACTGATGTGACGCGAAGCCATGCCGATGTCCAGCGTGCCGGCAATCGCGCCTTTCATCCCGGCCCCGGAGCCGCCGCCTGAAATGTCCAGCTCATACTGAGGATAAGCTTTTTCAAATGAGGCTTTGGAATCAATGACATAACCAAGCTGGTTAGTCGTCGAACCGGCGATAACAATTTTTTCCTTGGCAGAAGCCCCCGGCGCTAATAAGCAAACACCCATCAGAACCACGATTAAAACCCCAACAAATCTCTTCATCCTGTTACCTCCCTTTTTTACACCTAAGCACTTAGGCGATTTTTCGTCCCAAATCGTAATCTGCTTAAGCATTAAATTAAATACGCACTTATAATCTTAAGCCAACCTTTGCCAAGTATTAACTGTAAGTGACAAAACTGTGCTTTTCACTTTTTATCATATTGGATATATATCGCTGAAATAAAATATTGTCAACCAG
>JAJRWM010000017.1 GCA_024276815.1 bacterium | reverse complement strand
TTGGTGAAAAAGAGGCCGCTGCCCGACTGGAAGGCGCAATCGCTAAAATTATCGCCGGGAGAAAAGATGTCACCTATGATATGAAAGACGACCGAGACGATCCCACGGCGGCTTCAACCAGCCGGGTCGCTTAAGCGGTTCGCGAAGAATTGTCTCGTTAAGGTAAAAAGGAGCAACGTGAGATGAAAATAACCGTATATGGGGCGGGACAGGTTGGAGCGACCACCGCTCTGAGAATCGTTGAACAGGGTTTGGGCGATGTGATACTGATGGATATCGTTGAAGGTCTGCCCCAGGGCAAGGGGCTTGATCTGGCTGAGTCTCTACCGGTAAGCGGGATAAGCCGGCGCGTTCGCGGCACTAATGATTATCGTGATATAGAAGGTTCCGACTATGTGATCATCACCGCCGGCCTGGCTCGTAAACCGGGCATGAGCCGTGATGACCTGCTGCAGAAAAACACCGCCATTATTACCGGGATCGCCCGGCAAATCAAGGAAATGGCGCCCGATGCCTACCTGATTATGGTTACCAACCCTCTGGATATCATGACCGAGGTTTTAAGGAAAGTTACCGGCTTCCCCAAGAACCGGGTCATGGGCATGGCCGGCATTCTGGATTCAGCCCGGATGCGTACCTTCATCGCTGAAGCTGTCGGCGTAAGTGTGCAGGATGTCCAGGCTTTAGTCCTGGGCGGCCATGGCGACTCGATGGTCCCCTTGATGGAGTTTACGTCGGTTGGCGGCATAAACATTACCCAGTTTTTAGCCCCAGACCAGATTGAGAAAATAATCAGCCGCACTAAATTCGGCGGCGCGGAAATCGTGGAACTGTTAAAGACCGGCAGCGCTTCTTACGCTCCCAGCGCGGCGGCCGTGGAGATGCTGAAAGCTATTATTAATGATGAAAAGCGCCTGCTGCCGGTCGCGGCTTACCTTGAGGGAGAGTATGGTTTCTCCGGTATATATCTCGGCGTACCGGTTGTCCTGGGCAAAAACGGCGTCGAGAAAATCGTCGAAATCGAACTCTCTGAAACCGCGAAACCCGCGCTGGCCGCTTCCGCTGACGCGGTTAAAAAGGGTATCAAGAAATTAGAGAATTAATTTCGCCCGCTCCCCGGGATTTCAGGAACTGGGCCGCTGATTTTGATCTCGTGCCTATCAGCCGACGGTTCCCCGCGCCTCGGTTTTCGCCCGCTCTGGTTTACCAGGCTCTTTCGCCGGCTCCCTGTAGTTTTATCTTGCGCAACCCCCCCGACGAACATCTGGACCGCGGGATCTATTATATTTGCGCTGAGCCCCGCCTGGTCATGGAGAGCGATGGCGATCAGGTACGGGTAAAGGCAAACGGGAAATGGCAAAAAATTAATACCAGCCCCCTTGATTTCCTGAAAGAAAAAATAAACTCCCAAAAGATCAGGAAAGATCCCGATCTGCCTGATTTTCAGGGCGGCTGGTTTGGCTTTTTCAGCTATGAGTTCGCCCGCCATTTTGAGATTATCCCGGTGAACGAACCGGATCTCAGGATTCCGGAAGCCTGTTTTTACCTGGTGGAGGAATTTATTGTCCTTGACCCTGATGAAAATTCGCTCACGATTGTCATCGTCTCACCACATCATGGCGATTACGCTAACCACTACGAAAAAGTCGGTCAAAAGATTGCAATGTTACACCAACGGATTTCAGGATTTAACGACGCCGGGACGCCGGCGAAAAACAAGCGGACCAGTCCTGATTTTGAGTCCAATTACCAGCCGGAAAACTATGCCGAAAAAATCCGCCGGCTCAAAGATTATATTAAAGCCGGCGACATTTTTCAGGCCAACCTTTCCCAGCGGCTGAAAACCAGGTCGCCGGATACTCCGCTCGATGTCTATCAACGGCTGAAAGAGATTAATCCCTCGCCCTACGACGGACTTTTCTGCCACCCGGATTTCGCACTGGTCAGCTCTTCACCGGAAAGATTGGTGCGCCTGGCGGACGGCCAGGTGGATACCCGGCCGATTGCCGGCACCAGGCCGCGGGGGGAAAACCGGCTTGATGATGAACGGCTGGGCCGGGAGTTGATTCTCAATGAAAAAGAGCGGGCGGAACATGTCATGCTGGTGGACCTGGAACGCAACGATCTCGGCCGGGTCTGTCAATATGGTTCGGTGCGTGTCAACGAACTGATGGTTTTGGAGAAATACTCTCATGTGATTCATATCGTCTCCAACGTCCGGGGCCAGTTACGCTCTGATCTGGACGCTTTCGATTTGCTCGAAGCGGTCTTCCCCGGCGGCACGATAACCGGCACGCCCAAAATCCGCTGCATGGAGATTCTGGCCGAGCTTGAGAACGTCGCCAGGGGTCCGTACACCGGCTCTCTGGGTTATATCAGTTACACCGGCGACCTGGATTTGAATATTATTATCCGCACCATCGTCATGCAAAACGGCTACGCTTACCTTCAGGTCGGCGGCGGGATTGTCGCTGACTCAGAGCCGGCCTCCGAATTCCGGGAAACGTTCTACAAAGCGCAGGCCATGCTGGAAGCTTTATTCAGGTAAAAGAAATATGAAAAAGTTTTTCCATCGCGATTACCTCGTCTATTACATCCTGGCGGTAGCCTTGTTAATCAGGCTGCTGCTGCTTTTCACCGGCCAGCAATTTGTTGACGGCGACGAGGGGGTGGTCGGCGTCATGGCCCGCCATATTACTCAGGGAGCGTCCCCCCTCGCGCGCTATGGTCAGCATTACGGCGGCGGCCACGTCATCGAGGCCTACCTGGCGGCGTTCCTGTTTTTGCTGACCGGCGTCACCAACAGCGGGATCCTGTTAAAGCTGCCCATTGTGATCTTCTCGCTATTGGTCCTCCACCTCAGCTACCTGATTACCAAGCGATTCGCCAGTCATAAACTGGC
Organism: bacterium; assembly: GCA_024276815.1. Taxonomy (GTDB): domain Bacteria; phylum JACRDZ01; class JAJRWM01; order JAJRWM01; family JAJRWM01; genus JAJRWM01. The sequence continues at coordinate 6,262 of JAJRWM010000017.1, read as the reverse complement.
GCTGGTCACGGCCGGCCTGTTAGCGGTAGCCGCCCCTTTTTTACGTTCCGGGTTCAAGGCCAACGGTTATATCGAGACCATATTCTTCTGCCTGCTCAGTTTCTACTATGTTTGCCTGATAATCATTGAAGGACGCAGTACGCTTAAAAATTATTTCTGGTGCGGTTTCTGGTGGGGAGTGGGCTTCTGGTGCTTTGGCTTCGCCATCATGTATCTGGCGATATTGGTACCTTTCTTCCTGGTCCAGGAAAGATTTGATTTATTCAAGGGCAAGCTCTGGTTATTTGGCGGCGGCGGCATTTTGGGCAGCCTGATCCTGATAATTGATAATATCCTCAATAATAAAGAGTCGCTGGCCGTGGTTTTGACCGGTGAGAATTCAACTCTCTGGACACGAGGCTGGCTCAGTAAAATCCCCGGCAACCTGGGGCGTATCTTCACCCATGAATTACCGGCGTTCCTGGGAAGGGAGGCCATTCATAATTTTGTCGTCCGGGTTCCTCCTGCGTCCTGGATTTATTACGGGCTGTTACTGCTGGCCGTAGCCTGCTCTGTTTTTCTTTTAACGCGCCAAGACTTTCCCGGCAAAAAGCTGATACGAATAAGCCTTGTCTTCCTGGGTGTTTATTTAGTAATTTACGCCATCACGCCCTTTGCCGGCGTCTCTCCCCGCTATTTCCTCGGCCTGTTCCCCTTTATCAGCATCTTGATCGCCCTGCTGTTCGTCTCGCTGATCGGTTCCTCCGTGAATAGTATCAGGTACCTGGGGCTGATTCTACTCGTAACTTATTTTTCCGTGCAAACGGTGTTCGCCGGTCAAATGGCGCATAACCGCCATGTTCTGGACCTGAAAGTTCGGGCGCAAGCCGACGACGTTCAGCGCTTGATCGGGTTGTTGGATCAGATCGGCGTTAAATATGTGCATACCGGGTTTTTCACCAAGTGGCGGCTGATCTTCGAGAGTGACGAGCGAATCATCGCCTCCTGCCTTAACTTAGGCCCCAAAATAAAAAAATACCCCGAATATGAAAAGAGGGTCGAGAGGAGCATAAACTACGCTGTTGTCTTGCATACCGCGACCAGGCACCGGCAGGCTTTCCAGGAGTTTTTACGCAGCCGTAGAGTGAAGCACCGCTCCAAGGTTGTCGCTGACTTCACCGTTTTCTACGACATCGAAGGCAACTTCCGTCCTTAGAGCGGGCCTGGTTTTCTGGCGGGGTGAATAAAGTTTGCGGCTAAACAGCCGATAGTGAACAATAAGGGGGAAGCGATAACATGAACAAGAAATGCGGCCGCAGCCTACAGGATATTACGCCATTGTTGGCCAATGGGAACAAGCCGGCGTCTTCCCGTCCCAATCTAAAACTTCCGCTAGGCAAAAAAGATGATCACGCTCATATTGTTGACCAGGCCGTAAACCTGTTGCCAAGCGCGCTTGGGGGCTTCCGCGTGTTAAGCCGGGAGCGGATTCTGGGAAGCTCTGTACCGGTTGAGTTAATCGGTGTCAATTTTAAAGGGGAACCCCTGATCATCAAGTGCGCGAGTCACTGCGCCCCTTTGTTTTTCATGGAATGCCTGGAAGCTCTCGGTATTGTTAAAGAGCGGGCCGGTTCAGGACTTCTGGACTATCCCGAACTAAATAAAAATAGTCTTGTTTCGCCTCGTCTGGTAATTGTAGCCGCCACCTTCGCACCGGATGTTTTCAAGGTGTTAAGCGCGGTCTCCGCTCTCGGTATTTTCGTTTGTCGAATCGTTGAAAATCAGGATCTGTTGGAGGTTTTTGACTATCAGCGCCATGATTTTTTCCCGTCTCAATCGCTTAAGACAGACCATGCGGAGGACCAGGTTGTCGATCAAAAGAACACGGTCCCGGCGTCCGGCAACAACCAGCTTTCGCTGAATCTGGAAAGCGAACTGGATGAAATCCGTCCTCTGAAGTAAATTCAAACCTTCATACACGGCAAAACAAGAACCTTGGAACTCCTTTTTTCGCCGAAGGCAATTGGGTGAAGCAGCCTGCTTCTTTCCGGCGCCTTCCCCATATCCATCGTGATTTGCTCTGGTCGTCCCTTGTTTTTATTCCGTTTGTTTACCGTTGTTTTCGCTGAAGACCCGTTCCCAATACGCGATATCTTCCTTGCTTACTGACCGGGGTTTTTCCTGTCCCTCATCGTCAGCGGGAGTTTTTGAGGTCTTGTATATCCGGTTCCAGAAGTCTTCCGTATTGATGACGTTGATTCCGCAGCCTCTTAAAAAGCCGCCGATATGAGCCTCATCGGAACTGATCACGGTGATTGACGATCTGGGCCTGGCTTTTAAGGCCAGCTTGACTATCCTCTCGTCAGCGTTTTCGCTGGGAGAAGCGAACAGTACCGATATTTTGCGGCTGTTGCCTCTGGGCGGCGGCCGGAGATAATAGTTGGGGGAGTCGAAAACGATGGTCGCCCTGAGGTTTTTCCCCTTGATGTGTTTGGCGACAAGATAAACGAGACGCTCGCGCTTGGCTTCCAGGCTGTTATCACGCGACCGGTATTTGTCCGAAAAGGTCTTGCTGTAAATCAGGTTATAGCCGTCGAAAATCAAGTGTGGGGTCATTCCCCTAGTTTACCTTCGCTTCTCAGGATTTTAAAGCTTTCGCTTTTCTCAGATACGATTCAGCTTCATAATCTTTGCCCAGCGCTTTTAGCACTTTACCCAGGTTGGTCAGGATGGAAGGGGCATCGGGTCTGAGCTTAACCATCTCTTTGAGGATTATTTCAGATTTAACCATGTTTTTCCGTCGCAGGTAATATTTCGCCAACCCGTATAAAACGAGGAAATTTTTCGGATCGTCCTCGCGCGCCCGTTTCAGTTCTTTTAACATGGCTTGAGCGTAATTGCTATCCGGCAAAGAGGGGGCGTAAAAATTCAGTTTCGAGTCCAACGGATCGACGATCCTGTATTCAAAACTGGATAACAAAGCCTGGTGCTTTGGCCGGCGGGACAGGTAGATTCTGTATCCACGGTCGAAATAGATCAAGCCCCAGTCCTTTTTGCCAAAATTCTGGTATTTCTTATCGAGGTAGCGGTTATCATTGGCGTAGAGAACCAGGTCGGCGTTATATTTCCGCAAGACGTTCATAAATGATGTCTTTTCCGGTGAGGAATCATTATACATCGCGTAATATTCCTTGAAAACAGTCTCTCCCGGTAACTGCCGTCCGTCAATAAAATATTGATTGCCGGGAAGCCGCCACATCAGGAACCCGCCCAATTCGTAGGGGTTGATTATTTTTTCCCCGGGTAAATTCCGCTTGATGAAATTACTTGCCTTGACCGGGTAGACCGGCCAGTAAACGCCAAGATCGCTAACAGCGTTTAATCTCAGATCAATCAGGAAAAAACTGAAGGCCATTATCAGCAGAAAAGCCATTGTCAGCCTGAACGCTGACTGAGCCGAAGCGGAGCGCCATTTGAGGCCCTTGAGGAAACAATAAACGGGGTAGGAGGAGGTCAGCAGGAAATCAGCGCGAAACCTGCTATGTTTAATCGTGAGCCAGGCGAAAAGGAAAGCGATCATCAACGTTCCCGTTTTTTTCTTCTTCCAGGCCGGGAAAATCGCAACTAACAAAAGAAAGGATATGATTATCAGGGAAGGATCGAGTTGTTCAGGGGAAACCGGCTGCCATTCCCCCAGGATACTGATTTGAAACGACTGGCCCATTTTATCAAAGGGATAGGTCAGTATCCGGTACCCGAACGGGTTCATCAAAGAGAGGCCCAGCAGGAATAGCAGGCAGATCAGGAGCTGTTTCACCTGCCTGGAATAAAGTTTCCTGTCTTCGCCTGTTTGCCGGCGTAGCAGTGTCTGCGCCAAAAATACCGCGGTGTAAAAGGGACCGAGAAACGCCGTCCCCCCATGAATATTAACCCAAAGCGCTTGGGGAACAAGCAGGTAGAAAGGGTGTTTCAGTTCGCCTTCGGTATATTTAATGAGGATAAAAAGAAAAGTAACGGTAAAAAAAAGTGAAACGATATGAGGGCGTGTGTTTAACCTGGTGATACTGCCGGTAAAGGCCAGTAGAATCACCGACCAAGCCAGTGCTTTTTCCCGCGTGTTCCCGGGCGACAGGGTTTTATAAAGAAGAATATAAATGGTCGTAACGAATAAGGCCTTGATTATCGTGAGCCCCTGGTAGCCCCAAAGCAGGTAAATGATATAGGTGTAAATCTGGTAGAGCCACTCATGATCGCGCCAGTTGAACCCGTATTGGCTGAAAGTGAAGATATCCTGTTTCAGAATAACGCCATGGGTTAAGTTGTAGCGGCCGGCGGCCAGATGGAGCCAGAAATCAAAAATACGGATTTTATATAAAAGACCGAGGAAAACAAACAGGAGCGCAAACAGCGTCAGCAGGCCTGGCAGGTATTTTTTCCGTATCAAGCGTTTTTTCAACATGATAAATCCTATTATATCTTATGACATTTATTAACCAGAAGTGTTCTTGCGAGGAGCCGTCAAGCGATGCGGCAATCTCTTTTTATGGTAGGAGATTGCGTCTTTGAATACCGCCTCGCAGGACTACGTCCCGTTTTGGTTCGCTATCGCGCGGCCTTGTAAAGGTACTCGGCAATGCATTGAGTAACGCGGAAGCGAGTACTGTTACGAGCGAATTTGAAGGAGCCAAAGGCAAGAATGGTCAAGCGGTACGCTTGCCGAAGGCAAGCATCCCCTGGCTGTCAGCCAGTACTACATTTCTTGTACGTAGTTTGTCAGTTGTTTATCAGAGTTCTCAATTTTACCCGACCACGTGATAAAGCGTAGACAGAATGATTAAGGAGGTGCGAACGATGGCTGAATTGAGAGAAAAAAGCAAGGCCAGCAGCAAATTTGTCAGCTTCATATTAGGAGAGGAAGAGTATGGCGTGGATATCGATAAGGTGCATGAGATTATCCGTATCCCGGAAATAACCAGCATTCCCCAGAGGGCCGATTATTTTGCCGGGATTATTAATCTGCGGGGAAAAGTTATTCCGGTAATAAACTTACGCAAAAGGTTTGGCTTTGAGGAGGTGGAAGAGGACAGCAAACAGCGTATTATCGTGATCGAGATCGAGCGGAAAATTACCGGCGTGATTGTTGACAGCGTTAATGAAGTGCTGGATATTGAAGCGGAAAAAATTGACGAGGCGCCTTCTTTGGGCAGCAAAGTCAACGAGGACTATATCAAGGGGATGGCCAAGCTGGAGAACGACCAGTTAATGATCCTGCTTGACATGAAACAAATTCTTGATTTAGACGCCAATGACCACAAGGTGGAAAAGGCGGCATAAAACTAAATAATGTTTCTGAGGAAGAAAATGGAAACTTTAAATATAAAAAACAAAAGAAGAAGGAGGCAGAAAAAATGAGATGGACTATTGGTAAGAAGTTGCTGACGGGATTTCTGGCTGTCGCAATGCTGCTGGCGTTATCCGGTCTTTTCGGTATCAGGCAAGTTAAGGTGGTAGGAGGCCAGGGGGATATTGTTTTTAAGGAAAAAATGCCCATCGCGAACGCTTCCATGGAGATGGTAATCGCACTGGTTTCCGCACGCGATATGATGGGCGAATACATGCTGAGTGCCGACCTGGAAGGTTTGCCCGAACTTGAGGAAGAGTTCAGGAAGGCGAGTGCGGCGTTTGATAAGTTTGGCGATGAGGTCCTGGGGGTTACTGATCATGAAGATGAGATTCAACTGGTACGTGACGCGCAGGAACTGCATGGAACTTTTGAGGAAGGCGCTGAGGCGATAATGGCGACTCATAAAGAGTTCCTGCAAAACACCAAGGTTGAACTTTCAGGAGCGCAACAACAACCCCGCGAACATATGGCGCGATTTGACGCGGTTTCACTAAAAATTGAGGCCTTGTTAGGAAAACTGGAAGAAGAAGCTGTCGCTGATATGCATGCCGCCATGAAAAAAGCCGATGCCGCGGTCGCTACTTCAGTCTGGGTCTTGACCACAGTGACAATACTGGGCGTTTTGCTGGGCGTTGGTATCGGGTTGTGGATCAGCCGCATGATTACCGTGCCCCTGAATGGCGTTGTTGACATGCTGAAAGATATCGCCGAGGGCGAAGGCGACCTGACCAAGAGGATTGTCGTCAATACCAATGATGAACTGCATGACCTGGCCACCTGGTTTAACCGCTTTGTCGATGATCTGAACCGCATCATGGCTGACATCAGCAAGTCCGCTGAAACCGTCGCCGCCAGTTCCGAGGAGATGACCGCTTCGAC